>CAYXQW010000006.1:0-20123 GCA_964466695.1 uncultured Bdellovibrionales bacterium | reverse complement strand
CCGACGGCGACGTGGCCCGCCGGGGTGTCGATCAACCCCTCGTCGGAGAGCACGCGCGTCATCACCACCGTGCTCGACACCGCGAGCGCTACGCCGAGCACGATCCCGGCCCAAAGATCGAAGCCGATCCACGTGGCCAAGAGCGTCATGACCGCCGTGGCCACGAGGCTCTGCAAGAGCGCGCCCGGCAGGGCGACGCGTCGCACCCGCCAGAGGTCCTTGAGCGAGAAGCGCAAGCCCACGCCGAACATGAGCAAGACCACGCCGAGCTCGGACATCTGCGAAGCGAGCTGCTGGTTGGCTACGAACCCCGGGGTGTGCGGCCCGAGCAGCACGCCGGCGAGCACGTAACCGACCACGGCGAGAGGCGAAGGCGCGTGGCCAAGAGGCCGAGCACGAAGGCCACGGCGAGCGCGCCCGTGATGGTGAGCAACAAGCTGGCGTTCTGCAAAGCTCCTCCGGGATTTAGCGACCCCACGCCCCTTGCCGAGCGCATAGTCCTCGGACTAAGGGCAGACCCGGCGGGGGTGGGCTTTTTGTAGGCGTTTTCGTCTCTTTACGAAAGGGGCTCGGTATGGCGGACGTAGTCGCGCCGCGCGGCATGCGGGATGTTTTGCCCGAGGACTTCTTCTTGCGCGATGAGCTCATCGCCAAGATCCGCGCGGTCTACGAGAGCTATGGCTACTGCCCGATGGACACGCCGTGCCCCGAGCGGCTCGCCTACCTGAGCGCCAAGGCCGGCGGGGAGACCGAGCAGCTCATGTTCAAGATCATGAAGCGAGCGCAAGAGGACGAGGGCGCTCCCTCCACCGAGCTCGCCGACATGGGCCTGCGCTACGACCTCACGGTGTCCTTGTGTCGCTTCTACGCGAGCAACCACGACAAGCTCCCCGCGATCTTTCGTCGCTATCAGATAGCGCCCGTCTGGCGGGCCGACCGGCCGCAGCGCGGGCGGCTGCGCGAGTTTTATCAATGCGACGTCGACATCATCGGCGAGGCGAGCTCCTTGGCCGAGTGCGAGGTGATCCTCGCCACCACAGAGGCGCTCGCGCGCCTTTCCATCGACGACCACGTGGTGAAGATGAGCGACCGGCGCCTCATGCCGCTCTTGCTCGACGCGATCGGCATCGAGGGAGATCTGGCGCGGCGAGCGATGGTCTCGATCGACAAGCTCGACAAGATCGGCGTTACGGGTGTCGCCGCCGAGAGCGCGCGCTACCTCGACCAAAAGAGCCAGCGCGCCTTTGCGGAGCTCGTCGCCACGCTTGAGAGCCCGAGCACGCGCGCGTTCGCAATCACGGCGCTCGGACCTGCCGGCGAGCGCTCGGCCGACCGCCTCGCGCCCATCTTGGAAGGCCTCGCGAAGATCGAAGCCACGGTCCGCGCCGCGGCGAGCGCGCCCTTGCGGCTCGAGCTTTGGCCCACGCTCGTGCGCGGCATGGCGTACTACAGCGGCCCCATCTTCGAGATCTGGAACGCCAGCGATCCCTTCTCACTCGCCGGCGGCGGACGCTACGACGGGCTCGTCGGCCAGTTCCTCGGCAAGGACGTGCCGGCCTGCGGCTTCTCTATCGGCTTCGAGCGCATCTTGGCGGTGCTGAAGGCGCGCGCGAGCAACAAGAGTCAAGTGCGCACCCGCGCGAGCGCGCTCGTCGCCTTGCGGCACGAGGGGCTCGAGGCCGAGGGCTTAAAGACGGCCGCGCGCCTGCGCGCCGAGGGGGTCGCGACCGAGCTTCACCCCTATTGCAGCAACATGAAGAAGCAGTTCAAGCACGCCGAGCTGCTCGGGATGCGCTGGATCGTGGTGCGCGAGGACGAGGGCGAGGAGCTCGTGCTCATCGACACCGAGGACCGAAGCCGCGTGCCCGGGGACACAGCGACGCTCGCGCAGCTCATCCGCGAGCGCTCTCTTTGACGTAGGCGGGCTTGCCTTACCCACACCGGGCTGCTTTAGCTCGTTGCCGCCATGAACCTCAACGCCACCTTTCGCTGCATCGCCTGCAAGACCCCCTACTCCCTCGACGAGATCGTCTATACCTGTCGCAAGTGCGGCGGCCTCCTCGAGGTCGCGCACGACACCGCGGCTATCACCGCGCGGCCGGCCTCGGCGTGGCGCGAGTTATTCACGAGCCGCCTCTACGGCCGCCCCACTCCTCACGGCTCGGGTGTCTGGCGCTATCACGAGTGGGTCTTGCCGGGCATCGCGACCGCGGACATCGTGACCTTGGGCGAGGGCGGCTCGGCGCTCACGCGCGCGGAGCGCTTGGGGCGAGAGCTCGGGGTCGAGCTGCTCGTCAAGCAGTGCGGGCACAGCGTCACGGGGTCTTTCAAGGATCTCGGGATGACAGTGCTCATCTCGCAGGTCGCGTCCATGCGCCGGCGCGGCATCGCCGTCGCGGCCGTCGCGTGCGCCTCTACGGGCGACACCTCGGCGGCGCTCGCGGCCTACGGCGCGGCGGCCAGCATCCGCACGCTCGTGCTCTTGCCGAGGGGCAAGATCACCGCCGCCCAGCTCGTGCAGCCGCTCGCCAACGGCGCGCGCGTCATCGCCGTCGACACCGACTTCGACGGCTGCATGGCCCACGTCGCGCGGCTCTGCGAGCAAGAAGGCGTTTATCTCGCCAACTCCAAGAACAGCCTCCGCGTCGAGGGCCAAAAGACCGTGGCGTTCGAGATCGCCCAGGCACTCGACTGGCAGGTGCCCGACTGGGTCGCCATCCCGGGCGGCAACCTCGGCAACGTCTCGGCGCTCGTGGCGGGTTTTCGCATGCTGCGCGACGCGGGGCTCATCACGCGGCTCCCGCGCGTCCTGTGCGCCCAGGCCGAGCAGGCGAACCCTCTCTACCGCTCCTTTCGCGCGGGCTTCGCGCCGCTCTTGCCGTTGACGGCAGGCGAGACACAGGCCTCGGCCATCCGCATCGGCAACCCGGTGTCCTTCCCCAAAGCAGTCGAGGCGCTCACCTGCGCGAGCGGCGTCGTCGAGTCCATCTCCGAGGCCGAGCTTACGCGCGCCGGGCGCAAGGCCGACGAGAGCGGTCTCTACGTCTGCCCGCACACGGCGGTGGCCATCGCCGCCGTCTCCAAGCAACGCGCGAGCGGCGTCATCGCCGAGGGCGAGCGCGTCGTCGTGGTCGCCACGGCCCACGGGCTCAAGTTCACCGAGTTCAAGGTGGCCGCGACCTCGGGCCGCGTCCCCGGGGTCACGGGGCTCGAAGCTAGAGCTCCCATAGAAGTCAAAGACAGCTACGCGGCGGTCAAGGACGCGGCGCTAAAGAGCTGATTAGGCTAGCGGACCGAGCAAGAAGCACGATGTCCGTAACGAGCCGAGGGAGCACAGATTTTGGCGCGGAGGCGTATCAGAAGATACGCCGCACAAGCCAAAAACGAGCACCCGTGGCGCAGTAGGACAGCGTGCTTCTGGCGACGGGAGCTTTACGGCTTGCGGATCGCCACAAAGCGCTTCGCCTTGTCGCGCTGCACCTGCAGGCGCAGCAACCCACCGCTCGCGGTAGCATCGACGGCGCGCTTGACGTCACGCGCACTAGTTACATTCTTGCCGTTTATGGCCGTGATGATATCGCCGCTTACGAGCCCCGCCCGCGCCGCCGGGCTGCCCGGCTCCACCGAGCGCACGAGCGCCCCGCGAGCGTCTTCGAGCTCGAGCCGTTTTTGCAGCGCGGGCGTGATGTCGGCCACCACCAACCCGAGCCCAGAGCCCTCGTCCTCTGGACCTCCGGCGAGCTGCGCATCATCGCTCGGGAAGGCGCCGAGCTTGAGCTTGACCATGCCGGCCCTGCGATCGCGCCAGTACTTGATGTTCACCGTCTTGCCGATGCCGGCCATGCTCGCGTAGAGCGGCAGGTCGCTCGCCGCGCGCAGGGCCTTGCCGTCGAACTCGAGGATGATATCGCCCTCGCGAAGCCCGGCCGTGGCCGCCGGGCTCTTGGGCAAGACCTCGGAGATGAGCGCCCCTGACTCGGTCTTGAGCCCGTAACTCTGCGCGAGATCTGCGTCCATGGCCTGTATCCTGACTCCGATCCAGCTCCGGGTATACTTGCCCTTGCTCTTGAGGTCGGGCAGCATCGCCTTGACCATGTTGATGGGGATAGCGAAGCCGATCCCCGAGCCCGCGGCGTTGATCGCCGAGTTGATGCCGATCACCTCGCCACGCGCGTTGATGAGCGGACCGCCCGAGTTGCCGGGGTTGATCGAAGCGTCGGTCTGCAGAAAATCGTAGAGCCCGACGCGACCCGAAGGCGCGATGTCGCGCCGCTCTTTCGCCGAGATGATGCCCACCGAGACCGAGTGCGAGAGCCCGAAGGGGTTGCCGATGGCGACGACCCACTGGCCGATCTTCACCTCGTCGGAGTCGCCGAGAAAAGCGATCGGCGCGTCCTTGATACCCGTGGCCTGCAGCAGCGCCACGTCGTATTCGGGGGCCACGCCCAAGATCTTGGCCGCGAGCTTCTTCTCCACCCCACCCTTGGCGCTGAAGGTGACCTCGACGCTGTCGGCGTTCTCGACCACGTGGTGGTTGGTGAGGATCATGCCGTCTTTGCTGATGAAGAAGCCGCTCCCGAGGCCGCGGTTACGAAACTCGCGCGGCACGTCGGGGCCGAAGAAGAACTCGGGCGGGCTCATCCCCCGGCCGCGCGAGACCGCCGCCTTCTGCTCGACCTGGACGCTCACCACCACCGGCACCATCTCCGCGGCCAAGGCCGCAAAATCGGGCACCGCCGAGAGCGCGGGGCCGCCGGCCTGGCGCTCGGACCACAGGTTCGGCGCGGCTGCGGCCATGTTCGAGACGAGCAAAGAAGCGACGAAGAGCAATGAGCGCATGATGGGCTTTCTCCAAAGAGTCGACACGAGGACCAAGCGCGCGACGCGCGGTTCTATTCCAAAAAAATCACGCGGTGGCTACTTGTTTTTGCGTAGGAGGGATTCGAGTTGCGCGCGATCGGCGTCGCTGATGTCGGAGCCCGCGATTTTCCCCGAGGTCTTGTTGGCGAGCGCGCGCTCGAGCTTGCGCGACAGCTTGCCCTCGACGCCGCTACGAGCGCCGCTGAGCTTCTCTTGCACGACGCGCGAATTCCAGATCTCACGCACGTGCGTCGCGAGCGTGGCGTCTCCGAGCGGCACGAAGAAGGCGCCGTAGGCCGCGGCCCCGAGCACCCCAACAAAGAACACGGTTTTGCATAAGCTCCACATGGCCCGGCGAAGCTAGCGCGGCCCCGCGCGGCCGGCAAGAAATCGGCGCGCGGGCAAAACCCCTATGCCGATGTCGCTCCCTTACGTTAAGGTAAGGCCCGATGTCAGCGCCACCGCCAGACCGCATCGTCGCCACCACCCCCGAGCC
Source organism: uncultured Bdellovibrionales bacterium (assembly GCA_964466695.1). Classification (GTDB taxonomy): domain Bacteria; phylum Myxococcota; class XYA12-FULL-58-9; order XYA12-FULL-58-9; family JAFGEK01; genus CAYXQW01. The sequence continues at coordinate 14,767 of CAYXQW010000006.1, read as the reverse complement.
GGGCGAGGTGCGCGGCGAGATCTCCCTGCGCCCTCGCAGCTTCGACGAGCTCGTGGGTCAAAAAGAGCTGGCAGGCAACCTCAAGGTCTTCGTCCGCGCCGCGCGCGAGCGGGGCGAGGCCCTCGATCACCTCCTTTTTTGCGGGCCGCCCGGCCTCGGCAAGACCACCCTCGCCCACCTCATCGCGCACGAGCTCGGCGTCGACATCCACGTGACGAGCGGGCCGGCCATCGAGCGCAAAGACCTCGCTGGCATCCTCTCGCAGCTCAAGCTTTGCGACGTCTTGTTCATCGACGAGGTGCATCGCCTGAGCCCGGTGGTGGAGGAGAACCTCTACCCCGCCATGGAGGACTTCACCTTCGATCTCGTGCTCGGCGGCGGCCCGCACGCGCGCACCATCCAGATGCCGCTGCCCCGCTTCACCCTCATCGGCGCGACCACACGCACCGGGCTGCTCACCGGCCCCATGCGCGACAGGTTCGGTTTCACCGCGCGCATGCAGTACTACACGCAAGAAGAGCTCACCTTGGTGGTCGAGCGCTCGTCCGGCATCTTCGGCATCCGCTGCTCGCAAGAAGGCGCCAAAGAGATAGCGCGGCGCGCCCGCGGCACCCCCCGCATCGCCAACCGCATGCTGCGCCGAGTGCGCGACTTCGCCGAGGTCGATGGTCGCGGCGTGATCGATCGCGACCTCGCGCGCTACGCCCTGGACCGGCTCGGGGTAGACGAGCGCGGCTTCGACCAGATGGACCGCCGCCTCTTGCAAGCCCTCGTGGTCAAGTTCGACGGCGGGCCCGTGGGCGTCGACACCCTCGGCGCCGCCATCGGCGAAGAGGCCGACACCCTCGAGTCGGTCGTCGAGCCCTTCCTCTTACAAGAAGGCTTTCTCATGCGCACGCCGCGCGGCCGCGTCGCGACGCTCCAGGCCTACGAGTTGCTCGGCCGCTCGGCGCCAGCGCGCGCCTTGCAGGGCGAGCTCCTCTAAAAAATTTCCTCCATGACAGAATTGTCACGGTCGCCTCGCAAGCTCCAGCGCTGGTGCCCGACATCCCACGCTGAGGCCAAAACAATAATATTATTGAGAGCTTTGCGCGGTCATGCTAACTATAGAAGGCATGTTGGCCGCATCCCCCGCTCGTGCTTTCGCTTTGCCCTCGCGACGATCATGTCGCAAATTGATGACATAAAGAGGTGCTCGCTCTGGCGTCTGTTCGTGCCCAGCACGCAAAACCCCAATGAAACCGCTCACCCCCCATCTCTCCGTAATCATGGCACGAAAATTGAATGCCTCATTCGCTTGGTTTATTGCGCAGAGATTGCTGCAAAGCGTGGGGGCTCGAGGATGAGGTTGATGATCAGGCAAAGAACGATACGCGAGAAGGTGAGCTGCCTCGGCGTGGGGCTGCATTCGGGTCGTGAAGTGCGCGTCGAGTTATTGCCCGCGCCCGCATGTAGCGGCGTCACCTTCGTGCGCACGGATCTGTCGTCATCCACGGACATCAAAGCCTCGGTAGGCTCCGTGGCCAACACCACGCTCGCCACCACCCTGGCCGCGGGCGTCAACGGCTCGCGCGCCGAGGTGAGCACGGTCGAGCATCTGCTCTCGGCGCTCACGGGGCTCGGCGTCGACAACATCCGGGTCCTGGTGCACGGCCCCGAGCTCCCCATCCTCGACGGCAGCGCCGCACCCTGGGTCGAGCTGCTCATAAGCGCCGGGCTCGAAGAGCAGAAACAGTCGAAGCGCTTCCTCGTCATCAAGCGCGAGGTCAAGGTGCAAGACGGCGCGAAGCTCGCCAAGCTCTCGCCCGGCCACGGCCTGCGCATAACTTGCAGCCTCGACTACGACCACCCGGTCATCGCCTCGGCCGAATTACGCTACGAGTTCTCGGAGGCGAGCTTTCGCCGCGAGCTGATGCGCGCCCGCACGTTCGGCTTCTTGCGCGACGTCGAGGCCCTGAGGGCCCGGGGGCTCGCCCTCGGCGGCTCGCTCGACAACGCCGTGGTGATCGACGGCTACCGCGTCATGAACCCTGACGGCCTGCGCTACCCCGACGAGTTCGTGCGTCACAAGGTGCTCGACGCTTTGGGAGACCTCTCTCTGTTCGGCATGCCTGTCATCGGCAAGCTCGCGCTCAAGCGCCCCGGGCACGCGCTCAACACCCTCCTCGTAAAAGCCGTGCTCTCGGATCCGCGCAACTTCGCGGTGGTGGAGGCCACGCGCCAACAAGATCACGTCGAAGCCCTCGGCGAGAACGTCTTCTCGCTCTTCGAGCCCATAGGACAAGCCGCCTCGCTCGCCTGAAAGACTGCGCGCGATGCCCTTTGCGGTCCCGGACATCCCGTCGCCGCGCTTAAAGCACGTTGACAACCGGACACCCTTCGCGATCTTCCAGTGCGACAAGATGGCGCCCGGACGGAGGTTTTGCGACACCGTCGTCGTCAAGGGCGTGCTTGAGCTCACGGAGGGCGTGCTTCGTCTCCCGGGACCTGGGCCCATCGTGCTCGGAGACGACTACTTCGATCCCACAAATGCCGAACGCTCGAGCCTGAAGAGGCCCGGGGACGCGCTCCTCACCAAGCCCGGCACCGACGTGATCGTAACCGGCGCGGCAAAGGCCCCTCACGGGCGACCGACACGCCAGTGGGACGCGACGGTCATCGTTCGCCGGGGCGGACAGACGGCGCTACGGCACACCGTGCAAGCGACCGGGCCGCGAGCGTGGCAACACCTTTGGCTTCGCGGCTGGAGCTTGTCGCGGCCCGAGCCCACGCTCTCCGTACCGATTCGCTACGAGCTCGCCTACGGGGGCTCTTACTTCGACCACAGCAAAGGCAAAACCGGCGCGTGGGTCATGCACGAGGGTAATCCCTCCGGCAGAGGCCTGTGCGACGCGGCCGCGCTCGATAAGCACGCAAGCTACGACGCGCCCGCGTGGCAACTACCCGCGCACCCTGTCACCTCACCAAACCGCGACTCGCCGCTCGCGGGGTTTGGCCCGGTGGCGCGACCATGGATCTCGCGCCGCCGCTATGCTGGCACGTACGACGAAACTTGGGAACGGAAGATGCGCGACGATCTTACGCGAGGGCTCCCGCCCGACTACGCGCCCGATCTCGACTTGCGGTTCTTCCAGTGCGCGCATCCGGCGCTCACGAGCGCGCGCCACCTCCGCGGCGACGAGCAGCTCGGGCTCGTCGGCTTGCTCGGACACGCGCCGAGCTTCGTGACGCGACTCCCCGGCATCTCGGTGCTCGCGAAGTTGCGCCAAAGCTCCGGAGATCGGGAGGAGCTCGCGCTGCCGCTCGACACGGTGCACATCGACCTCGACGCGCGGCGGGTCTATCTTGCCTGGCGTCTCTGCGTCGATCAGGCGCGGGGTATCGAGGAGGCCGTGCTCACCACGCGAGGAGGAAGCTTGGCATGAACAACCACATCGCCGACGCTGAAGCGACGTTCGTCGTGACCAACGTAACGCCCGATCTGTGCAAGGTGGGCAACGCGATCGTCCCCTTCGACATCTATCAGGTCCTAACGCCGGAGAAGCATACCTACTCGCCGAACGTCGTCGCGCGCGGCAACAAGGTGCTCATGGTCGATAGCGTCGTGAGCGGGACGATCGGCAACGCCGGCTCCGGCATCATATCGCAGGTCTCCGGGGGCTCGGGGCACACCGTCATCGTCCAAGGCTCGGCCACGGTCCACGTGAACGGTGAGTGCGTTGCGCACGACCTATGTCTCTGCATGATGAACGTCAAAGTCTAGGAGCCTGCCGTGGTAGAGATGACCGGGAGCACCGTGGGGCGCACACACTCGTTTCCAGGCGGCAAGAAGACCAGCAAGAGGTCTTTCAACGATGAAAATCTAAAGGAAAAGCGGGCCGAGAGCGACCTCGACGAGCAAAACGAGGCTAGGCGCAAGATCGACGAGGCGCAACCCAAGCTGAACGAAGATCTCGGCGCGAGGATGCAGATCAACGAGAACAACTGCAAGTCGGCGCAGGCCACCTTCGAAGCAGGGCAGTCAAAGGTGATCACCGCCGCCGAACGTGCGGTCACCGCCGCCGAAGCCACGCTCACCGAGGCCACCGCCAAAGTCCAGGCGGCCACCCTCCGCGTGAACGCCATGCTCGGCAACGCCGGTCACTGGCTCGCAGTGTCAAACGGCGCGACCTCCGCGGTTAAGACGGTCGGTATGGGGCTGCTTACCTTCATGGGTGTCGGGATCGCGGGCGCAGCCTACAAGTGGCTCAAGACCGCGCTCGAGATCGCCCACTTGGTCGAGCTCGGGGGTCACGCGGTGCACGGCGTCGAGACGGTCGTCGCAGGCTGGAACCACTTCAAGCCCATCACCACCGACATGAGCGTCGGGGAGCTCACCCGCTACCGCGACAACCTGCTCGGCTTGCCCGCCGGCGGGGCCGAGGGGACCGCGCTCCGTACGTCGACGCCCCGCGGCGCCAACCAGGTGCGAGACGACTTCAACGACGCGATCACCGCCAAAGAGGCCGAGGGCAAGGCGGAGCAGGACTTGCGAGACAAGGAGGAGGAGCTTGAGAACGAGCGGTATAGATTGCAGCGCTCATCGTGCGGCGTGAGCGTCCTCGCGCCGTGAGCTACGACACGATAGTTTGTGCGCTACCTGCTCGGCGCGCGAAAGTCCCACCAGAAGTTGAAGTCCTCGGTCATGTACGTCCCCGGCGTCTTCGACGGCTCGTAGGTCAGCCCGAACGAGTTGGCAGGCTGCATCGGTACTTGCGTGCACTCGGGGACGCGACCATAACGACTCCTGAGGCTCGACCTGTCTTCTACTTGTGAGGACGTGAGCACCCCGGAGAGCAAGCCTGTACCCGCAGCGGCCACGGTGAGCAAACCATCTCCTGCCGTCAGACCTCCTCCCGCTAAAATCGGGACACCAGCAGAGCCTCCCGTAACGAAAACCGTGATGGCCGCGGTGGCGCCAACCCCCACCGCATTGACCGTATTCACCGTGGCGTCGTTTGCGATAGCGCTCTCGAAGGTACTGATGTAGCGCTCGCGGTTGACCCTGCACAACCTGTAGTCCTCGAGCCCGCGGGGGACATGGTTCGGCGCGTGACTGCGAAATTCGTCGTCTGGAGAAAGAGGAGTCCAGTTCCTGAGCGCCTCCTCCCGCATGCGTATCGTCCGTTGCTCGGGAGTTATTTGCAGCGGCTCATTGGGCGCGGGGTTTTGGGGCTGCGGGGTGGGGTAGTTGTTCGGGGTCACGCGATCCCCGTACTCATCGTAGTAGACCCCGGAGCCTGACGCTTCGCAGCTACCTATATAGGAATCCCACTCGCGCGGCTCATAATCGCCTCCCTCTCCGTAAGGAGGAGGCTCGGAGTAGATACCGTCTTGCCAGTAGGATTCACCATAGCGATCTTCCTCGGAGCTATTGTAGCCGGCGCCGTTCGGCTCGTCCCACCATAAATCGCCGTCACCCGTCGGACAGTTCATGACACAGCCCGAGGTACCGAAAAGGAGATAATAAACAAAGGCAAGCTCCGCGATGAAGTAGCCGGAGGGATCGACATACGCGAACGGGTTGTTCAGCGCATAACTATATCCATTGTAGCTCTGACCGTCCTCGGGGAGCTGCACGGTGACATCAGGGCTCATGAAACGTCCGAGTCGCGGGTCGTACTCTCGCCCGCCCATATTGACGAGGCTCATGCCGATATCCTCGTCGTGCTCGTGCCCGGTGAAGCCATCGGTAAAGCCGGCCTTCGAGACCGCCGTCACAGATCCTGCCCACGCCTCGGTGACACGTTGGCCGAACGCATCGAAGTAGAGCTTGTCCTTGAGAGAGCCACCCTCGTCCGTGACCGCGTGGGGCGAGCCTTGATAGTCGCGGTGCAGGTAGCGCACATTACGGCGACCCTTCGTATCGATCTGCACGACGGCATTGCCGAGGTCATACACGTAAAGGTCGCCCGCGGAAGCCTGTATACGCGTGAAGTCCCCGACATAGGTCGTGATCGAGCTTGGCGCCTGCTTGAGGACACGCTGCAGCTCGCCGTCATACGCGATCGCCACCGTACCCCCGGCGGTGGTGATGGCCTTGGGCTTGTTGAAGCTCGTATAGGCGACATGGTCCACCGGGCCTTCAGTGCGATTGCCGTTGGCGTCGTAACCATAGGACTCGATCACACCGGCATTGGTTTGCACCTCGTCCACAGCGTGCGGGTGTCGCGCATCCGTGTAGCGCAGCTTCCCCACATCGGAGCGAGAGATCAAATTGCCGTTGGGGTTGTACTCATACTTCGTGGCGGCGACTTCCTTGACCGGATCGGTCCCTCTAACCGTGCTCGTCGCAAGGCGGTTCAAGAAGTCGAAGGTGAGCTTCTCCTTGCGCTTGGCCCTGACATCCTCACGAGACTCCAGTTGGCCGTTCTGCATGAATTCGTAGTGCAAATCCTGAATGACCTTCGCTCTGTCGCTGACTGTCGTGCTGTAGATGTCGGAGACCCGGCCCGTCAACGACTCGTGTTTCAACGTGGTCTCGATACCATTGCCGTGTAGAAAAACATTCGGGCGGCCGGCCTCATCCACCGCGAGCGTGCGTAGATAAGTATAACTAGGGTCATAAAGGTCATAGCTCGATTCGAGCTGCCCGCTCTTGTATGCATAACCTACGGCGAAAGGCAGCGGGCCGCTTTCGGTATGCACCGCGGGGTAATGATGAGCCGTGGGGCGCCCGACGTCGTCGTATTCCCAAGTATCACGATAGCGGTCGCCGCCGATGAGCATATCGCGGTGCCGCAACAGCCCCTCGGCGTAATATTCATAGGTAGTGCTGTTCCCCCACGGCAAGCTCGTCGTCCTCGCAAGCCGGCCCTCCGCGTTGAGCGCCGGGTCATCGTACTCATAGGTCATCTTCTCGACGCAGCCGGCCGCGCCGCAGCACGCAAGTCCTTTTGCCTCGCGCACGAGCAAGCGCCCGTTGGGGTCACGCGTGAAGGTCGTACGACAGCCGTTGGGATCGAGCGTCGCTGTGAGATCGTCGAAGGCGTCATACTCGCGGGTGATGACACCTCGAGCCGGCTCCTCCGAACGACGCAGACGCCCCCAATCATCCACGAGGTAATTATTTACGAGACCGGAAGGATCGGTGACCGTGGCGAGCGCTCCGAGCACACCGTAGCGGTAGGACCACCCCGAGCCCGAGGCGTCACGCACCTCGGCGAGCTCTGCGCGACTATCGTAGATGTACTCGGTGGTGTTGATGGTGCCGTCGCCCACGTGCTCGTCGGCGATGATGCGGTTATCGGCATAGCTCAGCTCGATGAGAGAGCCATCACTACCTATGATCTGCGTGCGCCTGTCCATGGCGTCGTGCTTGAAGGAGTAAATATCAACCGCCTTCGCCGTGGGGGAGTCGAGGTGCATCACCACATCACTCTGGCGGCCCATTTTGGTATAGTAGGTCCGCGTATAACGCATGCTGGCGTCGAAGGTGCGCTCTCCCTTGATAAACGGGCGCCCGAGGCGATCGAAGATGAGGTGCTGCCGGGTATCATCACTGCCCTCGACCCTTTGGGTCACGTGCTTGACACCGTCGACCTCTTCGATGGCGAGCGTCGTGGTGGTGGCGAGTCCCCCACGCTTTTGGAACGTCTGGCGGCCAAAACCGTCATGTTGGAAGTAGGTCGCCACCTCGTTGGGCTCCACCCGCACGCTGACCATGCCGAAGGGGTGGTAGGCATAGCCGGTGGTGAGCCCAGCGCCGTCTGTGACCTGTGTCGCGAACATATGCTCGGCCGTGTCGTAGATGACATCGCTCACCACCCGCGTCTCGTCGACTTTGAGCGCGTTGAGCGCGGTGACTTCATGGAGGGTGACGTTGCCGTAGAGATCGTAAGTCATCTCGTGATGTTGGCGATATTCTGGCCGTTGCGGCTCGCGCACATATACGGAGACGTGCGGTGTATCGAGATAGTACTCGAAGGTCTCGTGCTGCGCGGCATACGTCCCGTCGGGCGCGAGCCAGCGGCGCGTGTGAGATGACTCGCGCCCTATCACCCAGTGGGAGAGGTCGGCTGGATGGTAGGTGAGCACGTGCTCCTGGCGCTGCAGCTCGCCGCCGCTCCCCTGCTCCACCGTGCGTTCGAGAACATTCCCGAGCTTGTCGACATCGACCACCGTCTCTTTGCTCACGGTCAACACGCTCCCATTGTGGGATGTGTAGTCATGCTGCACATGCCGGTAGGCGACGAGGACACTGCCTTCGAGGCGCTCCTTGTAAGTCGACCCTCGCGCGGTCTCGAAGGTCTCGCCTTCCATTTGTGTCCTGGTTTTATGCCGGAGGAGCTTGCCCAAGAAGGGATAGTAGCCGTGTGGGTAGAGGTGGCTCGCGACCCCGGAGCGCGTGAAGTTATCGTAGACGGAGAGCTCCGTACGATCTTTGCTGGGCCGAGTCCGAGTTACTTGCCCAAACCCCAACCATCCCCAGTACTCGTCCACCCGCGGATCGTAATAGGCCATGTTGTAAATGCGGGGAGGATTATGAGCGTCGTTAGCCAACGCGTAGGAAGAGACGACCATAGACGTCGGGCATCTCGCCTCGATCCCGGAGACCTCGATAGGCGGGACGACCGACCAATCCCAATCATCCAGGCGCCCCTCGTGGCAAACCTCGCCCCCACGCGCATGCTTATAGGTGATTGCCACAGAGCGCGCGTGGTCATCGTCCTCGAGAATGCGGCCGTCACGGATCTCCACGACCACATGCGGCGCCTCTTTATTCTGTGACGCCACGGCGAAACCATCTGGCGACAACACCCCGAAGTCACGCTGCCCGTCGCCGTTGAAGTCACCGACGATGGGGTTCCAGTGCACGCCGTGAAAAACGCCGCTGAGCGACTCGGAGATCGAAGCCCCGAGGGCCGAGCTCCCCGAGACTCGATACTCCTCGGGTCGATCGGGGTGCGCGTGCGACGAGAGGCGCACGAACGAGGTCTTCAAAGAGGAGGCGTTGTTGGCGATCGCGACAATGTCGTCGGCACCATCGAGATCCAAGTCCAAGACGCGCAGGCGCTCGAAGTAGACGCTCGTGCAACCCGAGCAGACGAGCGGCAGGCCATCGTCCCCGCCGTCGAACCCTAGGCCATAGTTGAGCCACGCGGCAGCGCCGTTGATCTCGTAATCGCAGAGCTCCGGCGTGTGGGCGGTGCAGGGGATACTCACCTCGCCGTCATGGGGTCGCTCGTGCCGGCGAAACAGGCGCACCACATCGCGCATCCCATCGCCGTTGACGTCCATGGCTACAACGTGGCCGCACTTGCGAGACGTCGACATCATCCCCACGGGCAACCCCGAGTCGAACATCTCCCCGTCCGCGAAAGACAGCGCGAGGAGATTCTTGGAGGCGAGCCCGCCCTCGCCATCGCCCGCCGGTATGAGCACATCCATGGCGCCGTCGTCGTTGGCGTCCAAAAAAAGCCAGGCCGGCTTGCCGCAGTTTCCCACGAGGACATGCGAAGACTGGGCGGCGTATACGGCGAAGGGCTCCACCGGTGCGTCGAAGCCGCCCTCGGCCCTCCCGTAGCGTACGCGCACCGCGACCTCGTCGGTCAAGATATCGATATAGCCGTCGCCGTTTACGTCAACGAAGTAGGTCAGGTGAGGCTGCTTGCGAAGCTCGAGGCTCTCCGCCCGATCGGCGAAGTAGGCGGGCGCGCTCTCGCCCAGGTTGCGCAGCAGATACCATCCCCATGCGGTGTACAGCATGAGGTCTTGATCGCCGTCATGGTCTTCGTCCACCGCGCGCATAGTCTCGATCGGCAGAGGGTCGCCGAAGATGTCGGTGACATGATGAGTGATCATGCGAAAGCGAGAGGTGACCCCCGGTGACATGAGGAGCACCAGGCTGCCGTCGGTTTCACCCGGGTAGACGAGGTCGGTCACCTCATCGAGATCGATGTCGACGGCGAGCGGCGCCCGCTTACGCAGCTCGAGATCATCATGAATCTTCGTAAGCTCGGGCGCGGTGTTTTCATGCTTCGTAAAGCTCGGCGGGCCCGACCAGCCGAAGCGCGTGGGCTTCTTGGCGACCGCGCCGGTAGCATCGCGCTCGGTCAGGCTCACGAGGCGATCGCCCTCCTCCTGCTCGACATCATCGTAGGCGAGAGCGTAGGTGCGCAACGTCCCGTCCGTACCTGCGCCCGTGGGGTCCGACGCAACGCCGGTCACCACCGCGCGCAGGCGTTGCGTCATCCACGTCCGCACGCCAGCGAAGCTGCCGAAGCCGGCCCGGGGGCGAGCTTCGTAGTCGAACCGCACCCAACGGCGCGGCAGCTCGGCGGGCCCGCGATGCGAGGTATAGAGGATCCGGTCGGGCAAGACCTCGACGGTGCGGCCGTCAACGCAGGTGGTGCGATATTTGATCTCCATACCGTTACCGTGGCGGTCGATCACCTCGCGCAAAAGCCAGGCCGAAGGCGACTCGTAAGCGTCGAACACGGTGGCATCGACCAGGCCTCCATAGTGAAGCGTCAAGCCATCCCTCGTATAGACGATGAAATGTATCGGGCCGAGCGCGGCGCCGTGCATGCCAATGGAGACTATCTTCGAGCCATTGAATGGTCTCGTATAGTACTCACTCCCGTCAGCTCCATATCGACCAGAGACGACCTCGAGGCGCTGGCCATCGAGGCTGAAGCGGTCGTCATCCCAGGTTATTCGCCGGAGCAAAGAGTCATCATGCGCGGCGTCCTTTGGTTCCCGGCGGATGGCGGAGAACCCCGAGAGGCTGAAGCGACGCCCGGCGAGCCCGGAGCCCGCTTGGCTGTTGTAGACCAAAGCCAGGTCGGGCTCGATGCCTTGCCGACCTGGTGGTGTATCGAGAGGAATCGTGTAGATGGCAGCGCCGGAGCGATCATCGACCGCGAACGACCCCGGCGTAAAGCCAACGGGAGCGCTCTCCGACGGCGGGAGCGCCTGCGGCACCTCGACGAGCGGAGCCTTCGCCGGCTCGCTCAGCATGAGCCCAGGCTCGCCGTGACAGCTCGCGGTCAACGCGAAGAAAAGCGCGATCATTATCGACGTGCGTCGTTTGCATGACAAAGAGAGAAGGCAGCTAGTTGACATGATGACGCTCCAAGCACCGAAAGCGCGTGGCCTTCGCGTTGCAGTTTATGCTCGGCCTCATCTTGGCAGCTTGCAGCATAATCGAGCTTGAGCGTTAACTGAGCTGATCTTGAAATCTATCGGAAATGAGCGCGCGCCCGCCCCTCCTTTCGGCCCGAAGATCGAGAAGCCACCGCCGCGAAAACAATCGGGCGATTTCCCTGACGCGCGCCCTTGTCCCGCGCGCGTCTCTTAACGTATATACGCGCCTGCCTTGTCCGAGGTGTAAAGCGAGGCGTGGAAGGTAGGGGCTGTAGCTCAGTTGGGAGAGCGCTTGAATGGCATTCAAGAGGTCGTCGGTTCGATCCCGATCAGCTCCACCATTCCAACTTGCTGTATTTTTAGTTTGACGTAAGCCACCACGTAGGTCATATATCGAAATACGTTTGCCTCCCGGGCCGCTCTGTTTTCGGGGTACCGCCCAAGGACGTCTGCCAAAATTGGCAGTTATGCGTTGCTCGGTGGAGGCACCCGTTGCGGGAGCTTATTTCAGGTGTTCGCGCCCTGGCGCAGCATGAGGTTGCGCGGGCGAATCGCACCAACGCATTATTTCTTGAGTAGGCATCAATGACTGAATCGTCTCTGGCAGAGATCCAAACGGGCGTTAGCCCACAACCTCCAACATCCTTTGACCCCTTCCCAATCTCCGACGAGCTCAAGGCTGGGCTCCAAGGTCTTGGCTATCAGGTCCCCACCGACGTGCAGGCGGCCGTCATCGAGCCCGCGCTCACGGGTAAAGATCTGGTAGTGCAAGCTCGCACCGGCTCTGGCAAGACCTGCGCCTTCGGCCTGCCCTTGCTCGAGCGCGTAGCCAAAGAGCCTGGCGGCTCCATGGAGCCTCGCGCGCTCGTGCTCACCCCAACGCGTGAGCTCGCCCACCAGGTGGCCGAGGAGCTCCGCAAAATCTCCGTCAAGCTCGGACTGCGCGTCTTCGCTATCTACGGCGGCATGCCCATGGGGCGTCAGATCGCCTCGCTCAAAGGCGGCGTCGACGTGGTGGTCGGCACCCCCGGTCGCCTGCTCGATCATTTGCGGCGCAAGACCCTGTCGCTCGCCGGCATCCAGGTGATGGTAGTCGACGAGGCCGACGAGATGCTCTCGATGGGCTTTTGGGACGACGTGACGTCGCTGCTCGGCATGTGTCCACCAGAGCGGCAGACCATGCTGCTCTCGGCCACGCTGCCCTACGAGGTGGCGAAGGCCGCATCGCAGTATCTACGCGAGCCCGTGCGCATAGATGTCTCGGCCGATCACCTCACCGTGGAGGGCATCGAGAACTTTATCTTCCACACCACGAGCGACATGCCGAAGCCGCGCCAGCTCATGTACGTGCTCGAGAGCTTGCGGCCCGAGAGCGCCATCATCTTCTGCAACACGCGCAACGAGACCGACCTCATCGCCAAGTTCCTGACGCAGTCGGGGTTCATCGCCGAGCCGCTCTCGGGCAACATGCGCCAGACAGACCGCGAGCGGGTGATGGCCCGCATCAAAGCGGGCGAGCTCCGTTACATGGTCGCGACCGACATCGCCGCGCGCGGCATCGACATCAACGATCTCTCGCACGTCTTCAACTACTCGTTGCCCGAGTTCACCGAGGTGTACCTGCACCGCGTCGGCCGCACGGGCCGCGTCGGCAAGCTCGGCACCGCGGTGAGCCTGGTAGACGGCGCCGGCCTCGCCACGCTGTCGCGGCTCGAGCGCGAGTTCAACATCAAATTCGTAGAAAAGGCGCTGCCACCCGAAGAGGTGACGAGTCGCTTGAGGAGTGAACGTATCATGAAGGAATTGTCCGAGAAGGCCTCCGTGGCCGAGGTCGGGGCCCACCTGCCCGTGGCCCAGCAAATCGTCTCTGGCCCCGATGGGGCGCAGCTAGTCGCCTACCTGCTGAAGTCGTATTACGCCGCCGCCGCCACCGCGGGCGAGCAGCAGACACAGAAGGCCCCGCATAGCCAGAGAGCCCCAAGGCAAGAGGCGCAGAGCAATGACGAGGCCGGATCTGGCGAGGGCGAAGCCCGCAACAGCCGCCGCCGCCGGGGGCGAGGCCGAGGTCGCGGTCGCCGCAACGAACGCGGCGAGCACACCGAGTCTCCCTACGAGACCCTGAACGCCGAGGAGGCCCTGGCCCTGGCCGTCCCCGAGCAGAGCGCTGGCGGCAATGGCGCCGCCCCGAGCGAGCCGGGAGGTAACGGCGCCGCCGAGCCCGCGGCCGACGGCTACACCCGCATGCGCGTCAACATCGGCTTCGATGACGGCTTCAAGGGCCGCGGCTCGGTGGCCAAGCGCGTAGCGGCGCTCGCCGGCCTCAATGAGGACAGCGTGCTCGAGGTCGATTCGCGCCGCGAGTACTCGGTGCTCAAGGCCACCCCAGACATCGCCGAGCTGCTCGTCGACCGCGTCGACGGCGCGCCTATCGGCAAGAAGGTGCTCACCGTACAGGTCATCACGCAGTAGCCATGGCTCGCCGCCAGACCCGTGGTGAGGCGCACATCCAGGCCTTGCTCGCAGAGCTCGAGCCGGGCTCCGAGCGCTACAACGTGCTCTCGGCCGCGCGCGACTTCAAGGCCTCGTGGGTGATGCTCGGCGAGCGCTTGACGCTCGTGCGCGAGCACGATCTCTACAAGGCCTGGAGCTACGCGAGCTTCGAGGCCTATTGCCAAAAAGAGCTGCGGCTCAAGGCCGACACGGCGAACAAGCTCACGCGCTCGTTCGCGTTCGTGCGCGATCACAGCCCCGACTCTTTGACTCACGAAGCGCCGCGGGAGCTGCCGCCGCTCGACGTGGTAGATCTCTTGTCGCGCGCGCGCGAGCGCTCCAAGGTCTCCGCGGACGATCTCGAGCGGCTCACCTGTGAGGTGTTCGAGGGTGACGACACGCCCTCGCGCCAGGGGGTGCTCAAACGTTTTCGCGAGCTCGACCCCGACGCCTTTCGCGCGCCGCCAAAGCCCGCGCGCACCGCGGGCGATGACGACCTACGTAAGGCGCTGCTCCTCGCGGAGCGTTTGCAGAGCCTCATCGAGCCGCACGAGTCGATCTCGAGGCCAGCCCGCGAGGGCTTGCGCCGCCTCACAAGCGAGGTGCGCGAGCTCTTCGAGGCCACGCAAGAGGTCGCCTCTTGAGGGGCGCGCGCGCTCTCTGCATCGTCTTCTTTCTCCTCGTCAGCTCCTCGACGGCGCGCTCGGCGCCCGGTGAAATCATTCTCGGCGCGCGCGGCGTGGTGGAGACCTCCTCGGTCTTCGGTGGTGACGCGCGCTTGCAGCTCGGTCTCTCGGACACGCTCGCGCTCTCGGCGGAGCTCGGCGGTCGTCATGAGACCGCGGCGAGCGCGGGCCGCTGTGCGCTCGGCATCGCGTGGGCCTTCGACGCGCTCTCCTTGGTGCCGGAGGTCGGCCTCTACGCGGGCGTGAGGCTTGCGCCCGAGGCGCGCGCGGAGGCCGCGATCGAGCTCGGGGTGCGGAGATACCTCGCGTTGACCTTGGCCGTGAGCTTTACGGCCAGCTATGGCGTACGAGCTCGCGAAGGCGGCTTCGGCATGCTCGGTCTCGGGCTCTGGTACACGCTCTAAGGGCCCGGCGCGAAATAAGTCGATCGAGTTATTTCGCACCGGGCCCTGACCGCGCGGCGC
>CAYXQW010000005.1:3751-21454 GCA_964466695.1 uncultured Bdellovibrionales bacterium | reverse complement strand
CGTCGGACATTTCCGCCATTTCCTCGCGGTAGATCCCACCCCAACCTTTTTTATGCACATCGTCATTAATCGTATAATGAAATTTATCCGCGTACCATTCATCGTATAATTCAAAATTCGGTTTTTTAATATAATCGGGAAAATATAAATTCATCTGCGGGTCTTCGCAATAAAGCGGCATCATCATAAAAAATTCCGGCCAATCACTTATCAACGGCCAGTTTATCCTGTCGAAGCACATCGTAAAACGTAACACACCAATTAAGCTTGCATGCGGATGATACGTGGCAAAAGGGTAGGGCTTATCCGGCTCTGGGTTATCCTTGCGATACCCCATCCAAAACATATTCATTCTGTTCCACACATTAATCACTATAACCGCCTGGGCGATAGCCTCGGCTGTGCATAACTCACTACCAAGCCGGCAATCATAATTATAATACATACGATGGCACGAGTTAAGAAGATTTTGTGTTTCGGTTTTTATCACCGAAACCTCTTTTTCATAATCCGTCGCTATTTTCCAAGCCCTATCGCTATACACGCCCCAAAATAAAAAATGCATGTATTCAATCGGATCATCAAATTTCACATACCACCGTGTAAAACGATCACAAAGCCGGGAAGTATGACCCTCAAAAAGCCGCTCTTGATATTGTCGTAGTAAAGCCTGTTTGTAGTTTAAGCCCATATCTCCATCTCCGTTTAAAAGTGTTGCCCACACCGTAGGTAAAGTATACACACCTTTTTTATTTTTTGCAAATGTATTTTTATCCCCAATGCCGGCATAAGCACAAAAGCACCCCGAAGCACTCGGCCAAGTGGCCGGCGGCGCCTCTCTCTTACCGAGGGAACGTTAATCTTTCCCTTCTAATCCCCCCTTTCTTCTCGGAAAAAGAAAAAAATTCTCCCCAAGCTCGGTCCCTTTCTGGAAAAAATAGTGTGACAGTACCCTGTCACACCCGTTTAATTTACGAGTGGAATTTTTTTCTCTTCCATAGTGTAATATATATAGATAAGAGAAAAAAATGTAACGAGTAAATTAAACGGAACGAAGTCATAGTATTAATATAGTATTCGTATAAACCTCACTTCGTTCAGTTTATACTCATACTTACTTCTACTCTCAAATTACTAAATTAATTAAGATGTCAATATGCGTGCGCAAATATTTTTTCTTTTTGCGTGGGCGCGAGAATAAATTTCTTAATATTAAGTATTTTGTATTTATATACTTTTTACTCGTGCGAGTATTTTGTATTTATATACTTTTGCTTTTCGCATGCGTGCGTATTCGGGAAGAGGGCCGGGATCGAGTTGCATGTGAGCAGAAGTAATTGGGGGAATAGGGCAAAATCGCACAAAAAGGGGCCAAATTCAATTCTAGGGTATAATCCCTCAAAAGCCGGGCTATCTTCGCAGGAAGGGCGGTTTTTTAAAAGTTTTGAGGTATGTTTGCCGGTGAATGCGGTTACAATTTTAAAATTTAATAAAAAATTAAAGACTTATCTTTGTTTTATATAGGCCAATGGGTACTCCTGCTTTATTTATGATCGTTTACGGCGATCTACATTATTTACATCGTGTAGTTGTCTTGTAATTCGCATATGAGGAAAATAATTGCAAACAAAAGTTGACAAACAAAAGTTTGCATGTTATATCTTAATCGGGCAGAGGAAGGAGGCAAAATGGGCAAAATAAAAGACACTACCAAAATCTTAGTTAATAAAAAAATGAGTAACGCGACCTATGAGCAAAGACGAAAAGTAATGTCTTTACTTTATCATGCGAAAAATTTGGTGCCTGCGTTGCCGCGCATTACTGTACGAATAACTAGTGATCACGAAGAAATTTTAGGCTGTGCTCGATTGGGGCAAAACATAATATGGATTGCCGAAAAAGCTACCGCATCAAAGGCCGTGGTGTACCACGAGATCCTGCATGCAGTTTTAGGTATTAATCATATTGAAAAGTGCCCTTTAATGGCTAGTAGAGTAGATCCTAATTTGAGTAGTGCTGCTTGTGATTTTTTATTTATTCAGTATTTTAGGCATACTAAATTTTTACCTTTTACAAATGAAGAATTAAAATGACAAAAAAACTAATCAGCTCATTAAAACAAGAAGAACAAGATTTTGAGTTTTACCCAACAACAAAAGAAATATTAAAACCGATTGTTAAAGATTTGTTATTTGAATCTTATATTTCTTTACTGGATGTTGGCGCAGGCAATGGGGGTGTTTTTAAGATCATCGAAGAACTAACCCCGATTGATACAGACGGAAAAAAGAAACTCGGTTTAAAAAAATACGCAATTGAAAAAAGTTTGATTCTTTTAAAATCGTTACCTGATGATGTTTTTGTAATTGGAACAGATTTTGAAGAACAAACGTTTATTGATAAAAAAATAGATATTATCTTTTGTAATCCGCCGTATAAACAATATGTACGATGGATGGAGAAAATCATTAAAGAAGCAAATTCTAAATGTCTTTATTTTGTTGTACCCGAACGATGGAAAAAAGAAGAGATTGTTTTAAAAGCAATTAAGGCAAGATTAGGTAAGGATAAAATTGATTATAAAATTTTAGGTAGTTTTGATTTTATTGATTCAGAATTTAGATCATCCAGAGCAAAGATAGATATTGTTAAAATATCTTTAGAAGATGAAAGATATTCTAGGGGCAACCTGGTTACTGATCCTTTCGATGTTTGGTTTAACGAATTTTTTAAAATAAATGCAGATATTGAAAAACCACATCAATACGAAGAAAACAAAAGCAAGGCGGAACAAATTCACAGTCTAGCCAATGGGCAAAATCTTATCGAGGTTTTAGCAGACGCTTATAGTGTTGATTTGAAAAACTTAATTGCTACTTATAAAGTTATTGAAACACTTGACCCGATATTACTTAAAGAACTAAATGTTAATTTGTCGGGGATAAAAGAAGGGTTAAAAGTTAAAATCTCGGGGCTTAAAAATTTGTACTGGCAAGAATTGTTCAACAACTTGGATAAGCTGACATCTCGATTAACATCTACTAGCCGTAAAAATATGTTAGAGACTTTAACGGCACACACTCATATTGATTTTACTTCTAACAATGCCTACTCGGTAGTTATCTGGGCGATCAAAAATGTAAATAAATATTTAGATCAACAGTTATGCGAGGTTTATAAAACGCTATCTGAGCCGGATAGTATAAAAAATTATAAATCTAATCAACGCATATTAAAAGACGATTGGAGATATTTAAAACATAATAATCAAGTTTCTCATTATGTACTTGATTATAGAATAGTATCTGTTCATTATCAATGTTTCAATCTCTCTTCCTACGGTAACTATGATTACCCTAATGGATTGCATAAAGATTGCCATGATTTCTTAAACGACATTTGTGCGATCGCTAAGAATTTGGGGTTCGATGTTATAGATAAAACAAAAGCCTTTCAGTGGACGCCGGGGGAAACAAACGATTTTTATTTATCCAAGAAGGGCGGAGAGCCGGAAATTTTTATGAGTGTTAAGGCTTACAAGAACGGTAATATTCATTTAAAGATCAATCAAGAGTTTATGAAAGCTTTCAACATCGAAGCCGCAAGAATCAATAAATGGGTAAAGACACCGGAAAGTTATGCCGAGGAAACCGGAGAGAAAATCAATGATGTGAAACAGTATTATTCCGCAAATTTACAATTTAATTTGGATAATGTAAAAAGATTAGTTTGTTTGTAATTAAAAGGATTAAATTTTATGAATAAAACGGGCAAATTAAAATATACGGGTTTAGTTTCTTTTAACGGCGCTCTCTATCTTAAAATGAAACGATGGGAATGTATCGACTGCGAAACTGAGTTTTTTGGATACATTAACCAAGACAACCCAGACTGTAATGGAGTCGAGATAGATTTGTGCCCTTGGTGCCGGCCGGATAGTAAACCGTGGAAGAACGGCAGGGGAATATAACAACAGGAGGGTACATGGTAATTAATAGCAGGGTTGTTACTAGAATACTTAAAGACGATACGATTTATAAATATGTACGGCGTATTCTACGTGTGAAATTTCTTATTGCATTTAGAGATGTACCACAAGCGGTAGAGATGAAATGTATTATTATCGCATTGGTGTATTTTATAACGGATAAATGTTATCCGCTATGTTCGGAATTACGTGACCTGATTTTGATTATGTTCAAAGTAAGCAAAACCAAAAACTATACAGAAATAAAAGGAGAGTGGTCAGCGGCCTTTAATGAGCGCCATGAATGCCCAGGTTGCAATCGGCATGGGCAATTAAAATACCGCTCACGCACTAAAGACTATCGGTGTGATTATTGTGGGGAGGTGTTTGATGCTTGAGGATAAGAGAAAACAAATGGATTATTTATTGCATGAGGAAAATATTAATTTTAAAGCATGGAATAGTTTATCAAGTATGGAATATTATTTGAATGATTTACAACACGATAGAAAACTTTTAAAAACGGCACATCATTTATTTGAACAAGATAGACTAATAAAATCGGCTCAAAATAGAATACTATTTTTAAAAAGGCGGTAAGGCTTGTTAATATTTAATGAAAGTTTTACAGTCAAACAAGTATCTAAAAACGAGTTTCAATTTGTCCACGCCGAAACTAACGCGTTAGTTTATGTTTGCGATAATCCAATTATGTGCCGGCAAGTGGGATTATCCATTTTAAAAAAGCGAGGAAGAAAAAATACTATTAATGCGGTCAGAACAGTTAAAGCTCGTATGAGCTACAATCGATTTTTTAATAATATAAAAATCCAACGTCTGTTTTTTAACATATTTGGCAAACATTTATCTTGTTTTATTGATAGTTTTATTTTACACTATTTTAAAATTTATACTTTGGATCCTCGCTTATTAGATGATTTTTTAAAACCAAAAGCAAATCAAAATCTGTTAAAATGCATTGAAAAAAACTACGGTAAAAAAGCTTTAAAATTAATTAATAAGTTAAAAAGATTTTAGCGACTTTAAAAAAGACAAAAATTATTTTATGAGTAACTGCAATGCGGTGGGCAGTTAGCATCATCCCGCGGTCGGGACAGGGAGTTCCGACCGTTTCTTTTTAATCTGTAAAATAGAATTATTTTTTAACAAAGTTTATTGGTTTTTGTACTATCTCTAAAATATCACTTACAGCTTCCTGTATTTTCCAAACTTTTTTCCAATATAAATCACGTCCGATTACGCCTTTAAATTTAACTTGGTACAGTCTATGCCATGTAATGTTATTATCAACCATGTTTTGAAAAATATCGGCTGCTATCAAATCCATACTTTTTAAATAACAAATTGTTTCTCTCAGCGCAATTCTGGCCGATAATGCTGACCGGCTGAATTGAACAAACATTCCATCATAAAAATCCTCAATAGAAGAATTTTTATTACTAAAATGCCGGCATTGTTTTAAATAATTATATAGTGACGTTATTATGTAAGCTTCCGGCTTATCGATATTTTTGGTAAGTTGCATTTCTAAAAGCATACTTTCCTGTAAGACATCCTGCACCGGTTGCCTAAAGGAATTACTGATTTTAATGATGCGTTTATAATTGTGATATGTGATAGGAAACAGATCGCGATCGATACAAATGCCCTGAACTACCATGCCCCACCTCCGTAATAAAAATTAAAAAAAGTTAAACGAAATAACGGTACATAAAGTACACAATTACTTTACTTTTTATTTTGGAAAAGTCAAACAAAAAAAGAGTGCCCACGGATGGGCAATCCGTGGGCGGGAACGGAGATGTTGTATCACGTGATACAAGGATTATTATTTTTTATTTTTTAACTCCTCGATAGCAGATGCTACGGCGGCCCGGACTGCTACTTTAATTATTTCTTCTAATGCGACTTTTAATGCGCTTTTTTGTTCCTCGGTTAATAAATTTTGAAAATCGGCCAGGGACAGTTTCTTAAATTCATTACGTAAGAACTTTGTTTTATCCCAAATCCACATAAACGCCTCCTTTATTTACGACGGTTATTTTAACATTGAATTTTTTATAATCAATCTTGTAACCAATACCCGGCAACCTCAAACGGCGGTTGTTGTTTTGCTAACTCCGTGTTGAGTTTTGCCGGCGACGATAGGGGGTCAATAGTTACTTTTAATGGTTGAAAAATAGGATCTTTACCCAAAGCTATAACTTCTTCTGAGCAATACTTTTGAAACGGATTGTGTATTTTTGGAATACCTACCCATTGGCCAAAAAGACCTAAAATATCATACGCCATCCATGACTTTTCCTTTTTTGTGGCAATAGCGATGTTTATTAACAACATTTGTTTTTGCGCTTCTGTGAGGCCGATAATGCTCCAAAATTTCAAAAGAATATTATTCTTCATGTATTTGGATAATGGCACTTCGCCAAAGCCGCCAAAATCCATAGAAGCCAGTTTACCCGGCTTATGCATCCACATTGCATGGTTATACGACCCCTTACAGTGGCTTTTTATAAGCCAGCCAAGCATAGAATTACGATCATCGCTTAATACGATTAATGGAAGATCGGCCTCAGTAAGGCGTGTGGGGTCGATTATTTTGTACTCCGCCACATTTGAAAGTTTAATAGCCATAATTATACTCCTTTTATTATCTTAAAGCTTCCCCCAAAGAAAGAAACGGAAAACAAGTCAACGCACTATCAGGATTAAGATTATAAACACGAACCTCGGCGATACGCAAAAAATTAGCCAATTCCCCAATGTCTTGTTTATATTTTTCAAATTTAGCTTTACGGTCAATACCCGATTCCAGGTATCCTTGATGAAAGTGGGAATGTTCTTTATTATTTTCATCAACACTCATTTTCATATCAAACCCCAATAAATAAATGATACGCGCCCCTAAAGAGGCGGCTAAAGATATTGCGCCGGTACCGGAATTGTTTCCTGTGTAAATACCCCGGCAAACATCTAACGGAAAATCCAATGTTTTTAATTTACGTACAAGATAAACGCTAGGATCGAAATTATATGAAAAATTAGGGCAAGCGAATACTTTTATACTTGGCATTTTTTGCCAGGCCGCATACAGTTTGTTACCGTATTTTGATTTATTATTAAGTCCCCCATGTTTCATTTGTTCGATATAAGGTGTATCCATTCCATACCAAATATCAGATTGGCAATATTCCCATGCGCGGTTTATAGTAATAATTTTTTGTCGGGATAAAATATCAAAATCAAAATGAGCTATAGAGTAGCCCCCGCCAATAATAAACACAGACTTACCTTGTAAAAAAGTATTATTTAAAATATTAGAAACTTTATGATTGTTGGAATATATTACGTTCTGCTGATGGGCGCGAAAAACATCAGTCGCCTGTGCTTTTTCTTTATGCGCATCTACTATAAAACGAGGCCTCGGCGTTGATTGATTATTCAAATAATAGCCCATTTTTTTCTTTTTTATTATACTCTTCTTGCGATAAAATGCTATAAATACCAAATTTATTTTCTACAATAAAAGAAACCTCATAGCATTTTGTACAACGCAGTCTTAATACACGCACCGAATCAGATATAACGGTTACGGGGCCGTTACAGGCAGGACAGTTAGTGCGTAATATATTTTCTTTTTTTACTACTCTTTTTCTTTTTTTCAATTCCATAGGCTTGTTTATATGTTACAAAAATTCCATCGCCGTTAGGAACAAATTCTTTATTAAAATATAATCTGATTTCCGCATTTCTTTTTTCTTTGTGGTCTTGAATTTCTTTCGCGCTTACCCACCAACGACATCTTCCTTTAACACAATACGACAAACTCATGCCATCGCTCTTATTGTCCAAAAATCATCACCAAGCTTCTCTACATACTCAAAAGGTATTCTAAAATATCCTTGAACTCCCCAAGACGATCCCCAGCTATTACGAACAATAAATGTTTTATTCAACAGATCGTATCCACAAATCATTACCGCATGCCCGCCTAACATCACCTCACCCGGCTGTGGCATACCAACCATACCTGTCGCCGCTGTATAATTGGATTCAAAATTTTCATAAATGGCAATACCGCAAACAACTGGATATCCTTCGGCCAAACAAGAAAAAATATCCGATACCGAAATTAAACGCTCGTACAACGCAATTTTTCTTTTCTTGGCATCTTCATAACATTCGGCTGTGGGTTCGTAGGAATATTGTTTAGGTATATACGGCCATAAACTCTCAGCACAAACACCGTGTTTGGCCAATGTCTTTATGCCATTACGAAGATATGCACCGGCATCTTGGTTTACAGTGTTTTCTAAAAGACGCTCATTGTAATAAATAAATAATCGGCTTACGTCTGTGGTGTCGTTATTTTTACGTAAAAGAAATTCAATATTGCCGGCCAAAGCATTACCGGTACATGATCCACACGACCCCTGATCTTCTACAGGGGAAAGTTTTTCTCTAAGATCGACCTGCTTGGGAAGAAACAAACGCAATTTTTTACTTTTAAAAATAAAATCCCTGCTATCCGGCACATCAGGTTTCCAGCCATATTTACGTTTTAAGATTTTTGTTCTTGCCATAAAACCTCCTATTTAATACTTAAGTGCACAAGAAAGAAATAATATTAACTATCATTGGATGTAAAATTAAAGATATAGATATGGATATTATAAAAAGCAACGTCATGAAAATAAAAGCACAAACAGTGTAATTTAGTTTTTTCATAATTCTCCCACTCCTTTATGCTTTATCTATTCGTACCTGTAAATTACCACTGCCCGTTAAAATCACAGAATTAAGAGTTCGGTTTAAGAACTTCTTAGTTACTAATACTCCCTCCACTACTGTCATAACCGGCGTGTTTGACGCTGAATTAAACGCCGCCGTCCAAGTTCCTGATACGGAATACAAAACTAAATTCACATTGTTTTCCCCGGTTGGCACAGTAATCGTAGTGGTAGTTGTGACCGTTTGATCTAACAACACCGGATTAAACATGGGCGTGTCCAATGTTTTAACCACACCGGTCGGTAGAGTTTCAATGAAGGATAAAGTTTCATAAGTTTTTCCGGGATAAACTCTTGTGCTTTCCAATATTGCAAAATCAGTTCCGTTGTTCTTATAAGTTGGCATAAAATCCTCCTATTTTTTAATTGTTTGTAAAAAACTATCAATCACTACAAGATCGGTATCTTTTCCTTCCCAAAACAAGGACGCATATGGTATTGACGTATCGTGCCACGTGCCGGCCAAATAACGACCGGGAGGCGTTTTGAATGGCGGGTAATAAGCGCATACCGGTGTATTTAACACATTTGCTAATACCATTAAGCCTGAGCAGGCACCAATATAAGCTTGCGCTTGTTGTAATAAAGCGGTAACAGTGCAAAGATCCGGGGTTTTACCGATAACATTAACCGCATGAATACCTCTATTTAAGCATTCAATACAAATATCCTGTGTATAATCATCATAAGATCCACCGATAAATAACGGTGCCCAGCCCGTCTTATTTACAATGTGTTGGATGATGTCTGCGGAGATTGGTACATCATAGTATCCCCACGCTTTTTTAGTTCCGTATGAAGAGTAATTAACAATAAAATAATTACCCCTGCTATATTTTTCTAAAGAGCCGCCTAACGCATAATGCAAATCTGTTTTAGGCAACTCGGAACTAAACCAACCTTCTATACGATTTCCTCTTTCTACAAAAGTATTAATCTCCAAAAAGGAAAGAACATCCGGTCGTAAATCAGAATACTTTTGTGCTTTATGCAAAACAGGAAATTGATTGGGATTACGGGACACACAGATCAGCTCTCCGGTTTCATCCCATTTTGTATAGTAATTACTATTAGGCATAAAGGCCACAATCCGATCTTTAGGCAATATTGAAAGATAAGCGGTCATTCTATCCGGCTTGCCGCCAATGTATTCAATATGATACTGATCGTTTGTGGTTACTAACTTACTCCAGGCCCACGAAAAGTCACCGATCCCTGATGGAATAAGAATTTTTTTAATCGCCATTTTTCATCTCCTTTGTGTTCATCATTCTTACAAAAATAAATCTCTGTGATAACGAATTTTTTGTCGATAACGTGTAGTTAAAATTATGTTCCGCTTTACCATCTATAATCCACCACCGCTTCGATTCTTCGGTAGGTAAAAGAATATTAAATAAAACTTCTGTCGTCATTACGATCACATGATCATTTGAGTAAATAGAACTGGAATTGTTATCACCAAAGTAACTTCCATTGGGTGTTGTAATCAATATTTTTCCTTGGGGCCGGCATACACGTAAACTGTCTGATAGTAGTTTATGTAAATAATACGGGGGCACGTGTTCGATTACATCCCCTAAAATAACCGTATCGAATGTGTTATCTTTAAAGGCTAACACACTATTACAAATATCATAGTTAACAAAGGTGCCATTGGGCCAACGCTTACGTGCGCTTTCTAAGAAACTATTGTTGAAATCAGCACCACATACAGGCACAGTATGATCGCAGGTCAGATCGTCTTTTATATATAAATATTCTTCTACTTTAGCTTCGCCACATCCGATACTAAGCACACTACCCGATGCGTTTTCTTTTAGCCAGGCGTAACGTTCACATTGATGTAATGGTTCAGCCGCCCCTCTGTTTTGTCTTGTCCATTCTTGTATCAACTCAACATTATCCATATATCTCCTTTTTAACAAATCAACATGCCCAAATACTGCCCTACCGGTAAAACCGGCAGATTTAATTCACGTACTACTTTGCAGACTATTCCCGGTCTTCCCATTAATGGTTCTTCGGGGTCGTGCATATTACCATCCACAAAATCATGCCAGAAAATAAAACCGCCTTTTTTAATAAGGGCCAATGCAGCTTTTGTATCGCACAAGACACCATTATGATTATGGCAACCATCAATTAATATCATATCCGCATCTTTTAATTGGGGGTATTTTCCCCAATCTATAATCAATGTGTTTTCTTCAATAAAAGTTATTTTACTTTTATAAGGATCAATAAGGGAATTATATTGTTCGTGTTGCTTTTGATCCATATCAATAGAAAAAACATGACCGTCCACAGCGCAAAATTTAGCCAGATTAACAGTAGTTCGAGCATACCGCGTGCCTATTTCAATAATCTTTTTTTGGTTATATGCATACGATAAAAGTAAACTCAAATCAGAAAACGCCACAGCATCCGTAGAAGGAAAACCCTCACGTATCAATTCATGGTAACAAGCATATTGTGGTTTCATTGTAACCTCTGATTTATTTTAGTTAACAAATGTTGCCATTTATCTAAAGTAACACCCCGCCAAGTGATCAAAGAGGATGATATAGATTTAGGATCAAGAGCATAATACCAATCCGCGATGAAACTGGGTTTAATGTTTGTATGCGAAACATCATATTTACTTAAAAAAGGAATTTCTTCGGCAAGTATTTGTCGATAATCTGTACCGATTAGAAGCGATGGCATACCCGCCCCCGCACATGGCAATGCCCCATGATTACGAAATCCAATATAAACATCTTTATCTTTATGAAAATTTTCAAAATCCTGCCATAAAGGAAACCAATGTAATTTACGATTGGGCATAATCCTCTTAACTTCCTCAGCAAAAACCGGAAAGCTCGGTAAATGCCTTTGATACGATAAAAAAACCTGTGCCCCTCTTTTTTCTAATTCATCAATAATATAAGCGCATTTTTCAAGAATACGTTCAAAAACAGTAAAATCCCCCACACTTGTTTCTTCAGGATTTGGTAAACTAAAAACTACTCTTTTTTTAGAAGTACGCGCTTTTATCGGCAAAGTATAAAATCCGGGGCAAGGAAGCTCGTGGATATAACTATCGGAAACTCCACATACTCTATGTAACCAATAATAACAAAATTTATCCCGACAAATGATAAGGTCAATAGCGCCGGAATCTTTCAAATTTATAAAATCCTCATGGCCATACCAAAAATTACCAGCAAACGGAACAGTTAACCCAATACCAAGAAAAGAAACTTTTTTTTGTTGTTTGCTTATTTCTTTCCACCATAACCGATACCGAGGATTAACCCATGACGGTGTTCCCGGCGTAATAAAATAATCTGCCTCTTTCACTGTTTTTTCAATATCTTTTATATCAATAAAAATAGATTGAATAACTTCACAATTTTCTAATTGAGGTAATAATTTAAAAACACCCTCTTGAATAATAGGATCACCCGCATCCCAAGATACGCCGTCTTTAGGTATTCGTTCCGCACATGGGCCGAGCATTACTACTTTTTTCATAATTGTGTTTTCCTGTGTTGTCTTGATGCTTGATAGTGACAAATAATAGGATCTATTATTTCCACTTTTGGTTTATTACCGTTAGGCAATGATGTTATATAGGCGTATTGTTGCGGTAAATCATATGCCACAATACCCATGTTACTTTTTACTAAAGATTCAAAATGACGGTGTTCTCCCAATTTAGAATTGGCTTTGCACCGTGCTATCCATTCATCTAAAAAAATATGCATTTTAACATTATTGCGTAAATAAATTGTCCCATTAAAAACTTCCATACGGTTAGTGTTTGTGCCATACCACGCACGATGATCTAAGGTATGATACATAAGATCACAATTATCCGGCATAACGTCCATTAACGTAGGATAAGACGTAAACATGGCATCGGCATCAACCCACAAAACATGCTTACCGGTTTCAAACATCGCACGTTTTATTATTTCTGGTTTTATTGCTATGTTATTTAACCATGAACCACGACTAGGCATTTGATAAATCTTATTTGGGATGCCCGGAATTTCTTTTAATGACTTGCCTAAACGCTCATTAAACACTTTAGCATATGCGTTGTCGGGCGTATAAAAGGAAACGGTTATCCAGTTTTTACTATTCATAATGTTTCCAACATTTTTTCTATTTCAACCATATCCGCTTTATAATTCCCCCACAAAAACCATTTATAAGGAATAGCTTCATCGGCCCAACTTTGCGGTAATAAAGGGCGTGGCCACCATGCCGCTACAGGCAAATACAAAACATTGGCCAACATTGTCAAACCAGAAGATACGCACCCAAGAAAAAACTTCGATTGTTGCATTACGTGTAATGTGCCTAAAAGATCATCAGTCTGGCCAACCAGGCTCGACGCTTGATGAGTTTGATTATAAACTTCAAAAACCTCCTGAGCAAAATCATCATAATGTGCACCAACAAACACCGGTGCCCATCCTGTTTTGTTTTGCACCATTTCAACAATTTCAATTACTTTAGTTTTATCGTAACATTTCCAAACTTCTTGCATATGCCGTGAGGAAAGATGTACGATAAAAATATTTAATTTTTCCGGGTTATTTAACAACCCTAGGATTTTATAATGAAAATCTGTTTTAAGATCCGGCAACCATTTTTCAATACGTTTGCCCTGTTCAAGATGCGTATTAGGTTCTAAATACCATTCGTAGTCGGGGTTCTGTCTAAACTGTGCATAACTTATAAGCTTGTTAACATTCGGCGGCACTAAGGACATTTCCAACCTAGTTCGATTAAAATTTACTCTATGCGTGGTGTCCGGGGCAAAAGAAAGTATTTTTTCTTTCGGTAAAAGATTTAAAAAGGCACTTAATCTTTCAGGTCCGGTCGCAGCATATCGCACATGATAGCGGTCATTTGTAGTGGAAAGCTTAGACCACAACCAAGAAAAATCCCCAATACCCGGACAGGTAATAAATTTATAATCGGCCATGCCCATCTCCTTATGCAAAATTATCAAACACAACAAAGTTGGTTGTTTCTCCACGCCCAGTCCAACCGCCCAAAGTCAAAACAGATTGTAATTCATACAAACCGGATTGATCCAAATCGTCTGTTACTGTGACATGCCGTAAATAACGTGTATTGTAAATAGTAGCCGCCCAAGTAACTTCTGTGCCGTCTGGTTTTTTCACTGCGATAGATACGTTTGTAGCAGATGAAATGTCTTGGCCGCAATCAAGAATGATCGCTGTGCCCACCTCGTCAACATAATGCTTTCTTATAGTAGTTGCCATTATTTCCCCCTCATAAACTCCCAAAATCAGAATCCGTGCTTACCGATGTATCGACATTAGATATGCCGTAAACCGGATCTGTCGGAAGTGTCGATGTTAATGACTCCGTAATATTTATCTTACTAATTCCATATATAATGTCTACATAAATTGTGCGTAACAAAGCTTCCAAACCATCAGCGGAATCCGATAAAGAAAAGTTGGTAATGATATTCTTAATATTATCATCAGATGCTGTGCTGTACTCTGTAAGTAAGGCCCTAACAAATAAAGTTAAACTTTCTGATAATAACGTGCCACTATCGGTCTGTAACGGCATGGCATTTATAATAAATGCGCTTTCTCCGGCATTAACACCAGAATCGGAACTTGCGGCCACAACTGTGATCTGTTTTATACTGTCGGTATCTGCCCCCATATCTGTTATACTTAATACCGCCCTAATCGAAGATAAGGCGTCCGTTGTAGTGCCGGAATCGCTCTGTGTTGGAATAAAATTAGTTACAATTAAGGTATCCGCACCGGAACCATCCTCTGTCAGTGTGGCTATGGCTATTACTGCCCCCGTGTCAATACCGGCACCGGAATCATTAAGCGAGTACACTTTTAATGTTGATAAATTTTCTGTCCCTTCTGTAGTATCTGTTATTTGCAAATAAACAGCTAATGTGGATAAAACATCTAAAGCCGTTGCTGTGTCTGATATTGCCGTCATGCTGTTTATTATGGATAAATTTTCAGTATCCGATCCCGTGTCCGTAATAGCGGCACTATTTATTATAGATAATATTTCCTGTAATAAGGCCCCAACATCCGACACAGACAATGAATTTAATAATGATGATGTATCCACACCAGTACCAGTATCTATTACTGCAATTTCTACTATGCCGCTTGATACCGGCTCACGTGCGCCAAGAACAACTACAATGCCTGTGCTTGGAAATTTTTCGTAACCGCGAACGCTTTGCATGCGTACATTTGTAGCAGCACCACCGCCAAAATACGACGGTGATTGTGTTGATACGTAGTAGCCGGGGTATAAAATACGTACTGTGATGTTTTGTGTAGCACCGCCATTAAAAGAGTAAAACGGAAAAATCACAAATTCATAATATTGTGGGGACACTACTCGTGTGATTGCATTCTGACTAGCCCAACCACCACCAAATGTAACGAAGGGAACAGACACATTGGGGCTTTCAACTATCCCTAATGTTGTCTTACCGCCGAATACGTTTTTAGTTATTGGACCCCTTACAATCATTAACTCATTACCGGCTTAGGATCAATATATAAATAAGCCCCACTATCGTACCGAGATAAAAATATTCTTATCGGTACAATACTATCCTGCCCTACTGTTAAAGTGATAGTCAACTTAAAAATCGTTAACCCCGAATCACCGTTCCATGTTGAAGTGTCTGTTGTCAAAGTCGCCATAGTTGTAAGGTCTCTTGTGGATAAATTAGTAACAGTCGCACCAGAACCATCCGCATAGTACGCCCCCTCAAACCAAAGATCCGCTTGTGTTGGTGCGGTAGTCCACCCTTTATGCGCACCATAAAGAGTAATCGTTTGTGTGCCGGCGGTAACTGCAGCAAAAATAGTTTCTCTTCCCGGCGTGCCTATCCACCCTATTATACCGTCAGCTACAGCCGGCGGTGCTGTAGGCGTCATTTTAATAGAAAAGCTCTCCCCGCCTGTGCGATATGAAGAATCGGCTGTCATTGTACAAGATGTTCCGTACATTTTCCATGCCCCCTTAACGCCGGCATAATCAAGCATGTATACAGATTTATTACTATAAGCGGATATTGCCGCTTCTGTAGCATGTAACAAAACACAATTGCGGATATATACTGCGGAGTCAGAATAAATATCACCAGAGGTGTTACCCGCATATGCAGTAAAATTCTCCACATAAATAGGAAAAGTTAAACCTGCTGAGATATGTATTCCGTATGTGTTACTCGCCGCTGTCTGTGTAATTTCCGAAAAATGCCAAGGAACATCACTATTACCTCCAGAAAGGGTAGTACTTCCGCTAATAACCAATCCTGATCCGCTTTTTATGGCATTATTCAAGAAAACAAAAGTGCGTATATTACTCGATACGTTATAAGAAAGTCCTTTAGAGTTTGCCCCCGAACCGGATCCGCCGTAAAAAAAGCAACCATAAATAAAATGGTCTCCTTGTATATTCTGACCGCCGGGAACAACTATTGCTAATCCATGACCATTGCCATTACCTTTAAATGTGCAATTTACTAAGGATAGGGTACAGGTAGCACTAGTCCAACTAATGTACATACCGTGTGTGTTATTCGATCCGGCAATGTCTGTTGTACACCCTTTCATATAAATAGTATTTGTACCCGCATATATCGAGTATGCGGAAGAAGAAGCACCCAAGTTAGAGTATGATTTAGCTACACAATCGTAATATGATCCTGCTAAAAAGTATATTGCACCTCTGTCCCCTGTAGTTCCGGTGTAAGAAAAATAGCAATTTTTAAATATTGCATTAACTGTAGTTTGCACAGTATGCTGAGATCCCGTAGCCAAAAAATAAATTCTATGAAATTCCTGGCTTGTTCCACCACTGACAGTATACGCCACAGATGTGGAACTATATTCTAATTGGGCATATGTAGCCACATCAGCATCCCATGTAACTTTTGGGTCATCGGGGCGTGTCGTATAATAATCGTCACCAGAAACAGGCCAACCAATGTATTTCACATTATCCACATTAAAATTAATAACAGATGTATTCGACGCTTTAGCCACCCGCCTTATCCAAAAAACATCAGCAACAGAACCTAAATGCCCAACAAGAGTATTAAACGCCCCTGGCTGGCCGGCACCTGCGGCTTGAGTGTACACGCTACCGTCGCCATCATTAGCAGCACTAAAATCTACATAATATGTTGCCATATAATTAACCTCCTACTAAGAAACTATAGGCGTTGGGTCAATATAAATATAAGCCCCAACTTGAAATTTTGACAATAAAATCCGTATCGGTATCAGACAGTCTTGACCGATAGTTACGGTTATGGCCAATTTAAACAAAGTCAAACTGCTGTCTCCTGTCCAAATGGACGTATCGGTAGTCAAAGCCGCAGGAGAAGTAACCGCAGTATCTCTTGTCGAAAATATAGCCCATGTGCAGTCACTTGCCGATGAATAATATGATCCTTCCATCCACAGCTCTTTGGCTGTAGGGGCTATTACCCACATCTTATAAGCACCGTAAACAGTAATCGTTCTCGTGCCGGCGGTTGCCGATACAAACATTATTTCTTTAGATGGTAACCCTATTGTTGTTATTAACTTATCAGGATTGTAAATATCAGCACTTGTATTATATGTTGCTTGAAATAAAGGTTGCATTTTGATAGAGTAACTAGCACCACCAGTGCGGGCTGTCACATCTGTAGTTATTACACCGGCATTTTGGTATGATTTGTAAAACCCTTTTTTACCCGCATAATCCATAATAGTAACATCACGCCATACATTTGGTGTAATATCTACCTCATTAACATGTTTAAACGTACCGTTACGAATATAAACCGGAGAATGAGATACGATGTCTCCTGTCGTGTTTCCCAGATACGTAGTAAAATTT
>CAYXQW010000005.1:0-3741 GCA_964466695.1 uncultured Bdellovibrionales bacterium | reverse complement strand
ATACGAATTATTTGCCGCTGTTTGTGTGACCTCAGTAAAATTGCATATTCCATTAATGGCACCACTAATAAATATCATTCCCGATCCTGAAAGTATCCTACATTTATCGAAAATAATATAACAAAAGGTACCCGCATTCAAAGAAATAGCAAATGTTCCGGCATTAGAAGATCCGTAAAAATCGCAATTATAAAAATATTTTTTTCCTGTACTATTTTGATTTGTGTTATTAACTAAAGCCGCACCTACGCCTTTTGCATAAAAAGTACAGTCTATACAAGTAATATTACAAATACCATTTACGTTATAAAACATAATACCACATACATTATTTCCCATTGCGACATTTGAACATGAGTGTAAATAAACATCAGATGTGGGCACAATATACCAACAAGATGCCCCAGGAGCCACCGTCGCTTCACTCGCTATACAAGAATAAAATCTTCCATATTGGGCAGTTATAGCATATTGTGCTACATTTGCACCATAAGTATGTTCAAAATAACAATTCTTAAATAAACAATTATATGTTATACACTGCCATGCAGGAGAAGTGCTTCCTGTTGATATAGTTTTTATTCTATGAAACTCCTGTAATGCACCGCCGGTAGCTTTAAAATTAGGAGTTGTTGCAGAGCTAGTAGTAATTGTTATATAGGTAGCGGAATCAGCATCCCATAACACAGCAGCACCGGACGGACGTATAGAATAATAATCGTCACCCTCAATAGGAAACCCAATATATTTCACATTATCCACGTTAAAATCTATAGCCACATTTGCCGAAGCCGGTGTAACTCTGCGAATCCAAATAGTATCGCCGTTTGCACCTAAATGTCCAACAAGAGTATTAAACGCCCCTGGCTGGCCGGCACCTGCGGCTTGATCGGGAGCTGAACCGTCGCCATCATAGGTAGCTGAATAATCTATATAATATGTTGCCATTGGTATCTCCTTTTATAAAAACGTCCGGTTTTAAAGGCTAACCGGAAACCTTTTGCTTATGATAACGAAATTTCAAATACTAATTCCCACTGTTGGCCAGAAACTTTTGTGCCTTGCGAACTTACTTTTCTGTTTAAATTAATCGCACTGTCGCTATTACCATTGGCAACAGTAAATTCACGCCAATCGAAATTAGCATCTGCGCTTTCAAACGTACTTACCCATGTGGCTTTTTGTGCGGTGCCGTAAGTCGGGTAACTTGCGTCCATGGCTTTATAAAATTTATTCGTTACGGCCTGTAAGCCGGTCTGGGCCGCATCTTCTGCTGTAGAGCTATCACCAACACCAAGATAAGCATTGGAGTTATCAAATTTTGTGCCGGAAGACGCCGAGCATGCAATCGTCCATAGCTCGTTAATGCCCTCGTTTAAAAGGACATTACCGCCGAATAAATGCGCCATTGATCCGAAAAAGTCTTTCATTGACGCTTTACCAAACTTTTCCCGTAACAAAGATACGTTACCAAAAGCGCCCATTAAGCCGCCTTGTACAATAGAGAATTGTGGAACACCAAACATTTCCAAGGCTTCCTCTTTGCGGTAAATCTTCTTATCTTCCCAATCCTTTTCACTTTTAAACCGATTGATCTTCCACACACTTTTACGTTGAATTTTATCAATTAAAATCTTACTCATACAGCCTCCTTATTTTTTATTTTCTTTACCTTTACCGTTATCTGATGATCCGATCTTTCGTCTCACCTTTACGGCTTCTTTATTATTTACAGTTTCGGTTAAATCCACTTTAGCCATTGGTTTCTGCTTTTGCGATCTTTGTTTTAATATCCTCAACCTGTGCGATAAACTTTTTCGCCACTTCAACACTTACCTCACGATACGCATTCATAAACGGATCGAAAATGGAAATCTTTTTTTCTGCCATACCCCTCCTTATGTATCTGCTATTGGCAATGCCTTTATTGCCGATGTATCTCTAATTCGTAATGCCGACGCATTACTTGAGCTTAGCGCAACCAACGGAATACCCTTAACGCCGTCTGCTGTGCATACTCTTAATTTATGTGTGCTATTAAGATCATTACACCCAATAGAAACATTAGATCCCGATTTTCTTACATACAATCCAGAATCGACAAGTTTCTCACACAGCGCGTGTACTTCGTATATACGAGAGTTTTGTATTCTCCACGATCCCCCACCGCCTGTGCCATTGATAACAGACTGTGCGGTAATCCGAATACCTACTACGTCACTTACCGTTTCGCTAAAAGTTACGGCACCCGCATCGATGCTATTATCGAACGTATAAAAACTTCCACCGTGTTGTGAGGTTGTGTTGTTTTTATAGTAAGACGCATTACTGTTAGAAAATGTAGTCCATGATCCGCCAGACGGTAAATACTGTACCCTATACAAAATACTACATTCAAAACATTCATATTCCGCATGATACGCCGAACGAACATATACCCTAAAAGCCACGGACGTGATTTGCTTCGGTGTTACCCAAGTATGTTGAGAAACAACAGTAAGCGCCGTTGATGAACTCGATGATGGGCTTTCCGATAAATCTATACCCTGATACGTCGAATAATTACTATCAATACTATTCGCACCGGCACCGCTCGACACACCAGTATAGGCATGTGTTGTGGCCGCATCTAATACAATATCTTTGGTTTCAGCCATATTCCTCCTTTTACAGATCCGTCCTAAACCACACCTGGCCGACTACGGGAGATGTCGGATCGCTTGTGCGGTTTTCTATCACAAGAGATACCGCCTGCTTTTGACTAAAATTTGCCCCATCAGATAATACCGGTGCGGAAGAGAAAGTCTTTACCCCGGCCACGGTCTGTGTGCCTGTCACCAAAACCGCGGTGTTTAAAGTCACAGCCGAAAAGTTTCTCACATCTTTAATGCTGCTTGCTGTAATCGTAGTTTGACCGGCAGTAATTGTAACCTCAGCTAAAACAATTTTACTGTTATAATCCGGTGCCACCGGCGATACCGCCGCTGTTCCTGTAGATACCGCAATAGCGCCGGACGTATTGATATAAATAAGGTCAATACGGGAGTTGGTTACTGGTGCGGTAAATGCCGGTGATAATTGATCAGCAATTTCAAGATTGGCAGTGCCATAATTTACCCTACCGGCCCGAATACGCACGTACATCGACGGCGTTTCCGTAGGCTCAACTTTAAGCATAACAACAGGCGTCTGTGGCGTAGAACGAGAATATGCCGTCACCGCATAATCAAAACCGGATAAAGTAGATCCGGTGTATACGCATTTACCGACAATGAGATCATTAGTTTGAATAGAACCTGCAGCAACAGCAAACACATCCATGTAATTTGTTGCCGATGCCGCATACGCCCAGCGTAAAACAACATAAGGGGCGACAGAACTTACCGTAAGAGTAACTGCGGTGGAAGTTTCCACACGTACCTGATTTGTATCATCGCCAATGACACAAAGAAGTGTTGAAAGAGATACACTCGTATCACTAACTTTTGTCAAATATCCACCAGAATAAATTCCCCTGGGGGTTATCCCCTGAAAACATTTATTTACCTTATCACTATCTACCGCTTCAAAATATTGTATGCTTATCGACTGGGAGCCAAAGTCCGTTGAACCCATAAATCCTCCTTTAGTTATAAATTCTTAATCGTACACGCAACACCACACCCGAATGTTTATCAATATCCGGGAATGTGCTCGCGCATACCAATGTCGTACCATCTGATAAATATAGCCCTAATTCTG
>CAYXQW010000004.1:18006-23933 GCA_964466695.1 uncultured Bdellovibrionales bacterium | reverse complement strand
ACCTGGAGGAGCAGCTCTCGAGCGTGGGCGACGATGCCCAGATCGCCAACGTCGATATGCAAAACTGCTTACAGCGCCAGCAACAGACGCTGCAGCTCATGTCCAACATGAGCAAGAGCAGCCACGAGATGAAGACGGGCGTTATCCGCAACATCGGCGGGTAATTCGCGGCTTTTGGGCTACTGCGAGAGGGCGAAGCATCATGACCTCGAGGCTTCGCCCTCTCCTCGGTGCCGCTTATCGCCAAGAGCTATATCCACCGGCGGCGCTGAATATCTCCGGCCTGGGCATAGGTATGATGGCCGAAGGCGAGGGGGTGAGGCACGGGCTCTTTGTTCAGGGCTGCTTGCGATACTGCCTGGGTTGTAAGAATGCTAGCGCGGCTTGGCTCATGCCGGCGACCATGCTTTCGCCGCGCGAGGCCGCGCTCGCGCTGTCTCGAAACCGGGTGTTTTTTTTTCGCACCGCAAGTCAAAACGCGACGGCCGCTTACGAGAAGGCGTTGCGGCTCAATGCCGCAGTGCAGGTGTTGGATACGCTGCGCAGCGGACCTTTGTTCGAAGAGTCGATCTCGGGGAGGCCAACTGCCATATATGTCAAGCTTTTGCGTCTCTTGCGTGATGATTTCGATTACGCGAGCAGAGTCACACGGGCCGATGATGCGGGTCAAAACCACACGCCCGCTGCTGTCTTTGGTGTTACGATCTCTGGTGGCGAGCCCCTGCTGCAAGCTCCGGCGCTCGCGCTCATGCTCGAAGAGCTCTCGGTGCTTTGGCCCGATTGCAACCTCTGGCTCTACACGAGCGTCCCGTTCGCGCGGATTTTGGCGAGTCGTGAGGGTCGGCGCTTGCTCGAGCTCGTCCACGTCATCAAGCACGGCAGCTTCGAGTGGCGCGAGCGCAACCTCGGGCTGTATTTCGGGTCGCGAGGTCAGACTCTCCTCGACGCGCGCGCATCGTTGGCACGAGAGGCCCCCGTGGCTTTTGCCATGTCGGAGCCCGCGGTTGGCATCGAGCTCTCTTTGAACGAGCAGCTTCGACGCGCGCGTGATCTCGCCTTGGCCCCCTGTGTGCTCGACCTTTGGGAGGAGCGTTGGCGCTCGGGTGCACCGCCGCCTCCGCTGATAGAAGACATCGAGGCGCTGCTCGGGCCCATCGATTCAAGCCTTCATGAACGTCTCTTTGTCGTTCGCGAGAGGCGGCGGTTGCGTGGTTATGCTTTTTTGGGCCCGCGGCAAGTCAACACCCACCACGTGGGCAGCGGCGCGCTCGTCACGCTCGAGGGACCCACGGCGGAGGTGTGGTTGCAGGGCACCCGCCATGCTCCGCCCACGCATGTCTCGCCGCGCTACGCGCTCCAAAGCCCCAAGCATATCCAAAACGTCGGCGAGGTGCTCGACGAGGCGACTCGCAGCCCATGGTATTTACGCACTTCTCTTATGGAGCCGGAGGCGCTCATGGCCTTTGTGCGCTTGTGCCTCGAGCATCGCGCGCTGCGTCTCCAAACACGTTATCGGCTCACGCGAAGTCCTTTGCCCGAGCTCTCCTTGCGAGAATATGTCGAGCGCGCCGAGCGGCTGCTCATGTGGCAAGAAGGGCTCTTTACGAAGGACTTAGCTGGCTTCGCTTTGCACCCGCGTAGCTTGGCCATCAGGGGCGGTGATCCTGCCCTCCAAGTTAGCGGGGTCATTGCCCTCGCCGAGGAAGCTCACGCGCGGGGGTTAGAGGTTTGGGCGGAGCTCCCTTGCCCCTGGAGCGCCGTCCAAAGTCATTCGGGCTATCGCCGCATCGCCGCCGCGAGCGATTACGCTATCTGTGGCCGTCAAGCTTGCCGGCGCCCTCCGCCCCTTCACCCGTTTCTATCTTCCCAGGAGCAACGTGTGCACGACTGCAAAACCGGAGCGCTCTGGGCGCCGAGGTTTGCGTGGTCGCTCCCGATCCGCGACCACGTTTTAGAGTTTTCGGACGAGCGCAAGCTAGCCTCGATGTGTCTTCCCGAGCTTTCTCGCCCCACAGTCCTCACGGATCCGCCGCCGCTTTCGCTCGAGGATTATCTTGCTTGGCTGGCAAGCGCGCGTCGTGACTGCGCCGATTTCGAGGAGTGATGACCTCTTTCGCAGAAAACCGTTAGCGCGCAGGCTTCACCGAGGCCAAAGGAGCCGGCGCCACCACGGGCGCGGCCGCGCGTGCGCCACCTCGTGCGCGACCTTTATGAGCTCGCCGTCATCGCGGAGCAGCACATAGCCCTCGAAGCTCTGCGGCAGGCCGACAAAGCGCGTGCCGGCTCTTTCGCAGTCGTGCCACCTGTGGTGATGACCGAAGAACCACCACCGCGGCCGCAGGTGCCGCGCGACCTCGGCGAGCCCCGCGAGCCCCGGCGGGCCGAGGTGGAGCAGCTCCTGGTTGCTCGGTACTCCGAGGTCGCTTGGGCAATCGTGGCTGAGGACGAGGTCGATGCTGCCCGGTAGCTGCGCGAGGCACGTCGCGATGTCATCGGGTGTTATCTCGCTGCCGTGGGGAGTCGACCAGGAGTCCATGTACTTGGCGCCGCCGACGCAGAGGCACCGCCAGAGGCCGATGCGGCGCACCTGGCCGCGCTCGAGGTGAGTCACGACGTCGCGATAGCGCTCCTTTAGCTCTTGGAAGTTCGCGAAGTCCTCGTGGTTGCCCTCGACGAACGCCACCTCGCGCGTAAAGCGCGCGGCGTCGCGACGAAAGTAGGCGTAAAGGTTCGGCGCGAACATGCCGAAGTCGCCGAGCACGACGACGCTCGACACGGCCTGCCCGAGCTCGTCTTCGGCGTGCGCGATCTGGGCGTCTACCAGGTGGTAGCGCGCGTGCAGATCGCTCAGCAACAGCAGGGCGCCTTGGCCGGGGGTGGTCATGGCGCTCCTTTGAACTCGTGGTCGAGGGCCGTCTGCAAGATCTTGATGTGCGCGAGGGCGCCCTTGATGCGCGCGCGCATGTCGGGATCCATGGTCTCGGGCTCGAGCTGGTTGTCGGGCTCGAGCTTACCGAGGATGCGACGCGCTTGGTGCTCGAGGCGGAGCTGCATCAAGAGCGAGAAGGCCGCGCGAGTGTCGCGCAGGGTCTCTGCGTGCAGGTGGCCTTGGGCGCCGAGCTCTGCGAGCCGCTCGAGGGTGCCCGTGGGCAGGACGCCGTGCTGGAGCGTGCGCAGGCGCGCGAAGCTCACGATCTGCGCCAGGACCCCCTTGACGTCGAAGGTGGCGTGCACGGCGTCCTTGGCCTCGAGGACAAAGCCCCCAAAGGCCCCGAGGGGTGGCGTGTATTCGAGAGAGCTGCGGGCGAGCAGGTGCAAGAACCTGGGGGAGCGCCGCACCTCTTCGAAGACGTGCGCGCGCAGCGCCGCGGTGAGGTCACTCGCCTTCGAGGCGCCACGAAAGTCGAAGAAGATCTCTACTTGCAACAGGTCCTCGGTCGTCAGCGCGTGCACCCAGGTCGAGAAGGTCCGTCGCCACTCGGAGAGCGACTGGCAGCATCGGGGCGAGCTCGCCATGATGCCGCCTTCGCAGTAGCGATAGCCGGCGCGGTCGAGGGTGCGCGCGAGGCGCGTCCCGAGGTCTAGGAAGTAGGCGCGTGTCTGCTCGCGCCGGTCCGTTTCGTCGTCGAAGACGATGGCGTGGTCTTGATCGGCGAGCAGGCTCACCTCGCCGCGGCCGAGGCTCCCGAGCAAGAGGATCTCGAAGCTTACGGGCGGAGGGCCGAGCTCGTTGATGGCGAACGCGACGGCTTTATTGACGGCGGTGTCGGCGTTGGCCGAGAGCATGCGGCTCACCTGCATGGCATCAGCGTCGTGGCTCATCATCAGGCTCGCTAAGGTCGCCATGCGCCGATTGGCGGCGGCGAGCTCGTCGTCGGTACCTGCCATATCGAGGTCGAGCTCGCGCGGCTGCGTGAGGCGCGTGGCTACGGCCATGAAGCCCTCGTGGCCTTGCACGACGACGCGCGAGAGCGCGAGCATGACGCGGACAGCCGCGCCGTCGCGGCAGAGAAGCTCGGTCTCGTAGCGCGTCGGGGCCTCCTCGCCGCTCATCACGGCGCGCCAGTGGCGCCGCCCACGATCGAGCTCGCTGGCCGTCGGACGGATGATGTTCTCGACCTCAAGCTTCGCGAGCTCTTCGTCGGTGTAACCTACGAGTCGCAACATGCTGGCGTTGGCGAAGAGCTGCTCGCCCTCGGTGTACATGAAGATCGATTCGCCGGCGGCCTCGACGAGCGCGCGGTACTTCTTCTCGGACGCGCGCAGGGCCAAAGCGGCGCGCCGGCGGCCGCGCTCGGACTGCACGCTCGTGCGCAGCAGCAAGAACATGAGCAGCGAGACGATCGCCAAGATAGCTAGCGCCGCGCTCTGTAGCCGGCGGGTCGCGCTTCGCACCTCAGCATCCACGTCGTCGATGTAGATCCCGGTGCCGATGATCCAACCCCAGGGCGCAAAGCCCTTGACGTAAGAGAGCTTCGGCTCCACCCGCTCCGGGTCGTCCTTCCACTGCCATATGTAGCGAACGTAGCCGGCGCCGTTCTTCGCTACGATGTCAGTCATGCGCACGAAGAGGCGCTCGCCGTGCCGGTCGACGAAGTCGGTGAGGTTCTGGCCCTCGAGGTCCGGGCGATACGGGTGGACGATCATGCTCGGGTGCATGTCGTTGATCCAAAAATAATCCTTGCCCTCTTGACCGTAGTGGAGGCTGCGCACTTGCTCGATGGCGGCCTCTTGCGCCTGCTCTCTCGTCAGGCGACCTTCGCTTTGCTCGGCCTCGAAGCGGGCGAGGATGTTCCAAGCGGACTCGGTGAGCTCGCGGATCATGAGGCGCTTTTGATCCATGGATGTTCATCTTCTATTGCCTCATCTATGGCGGCTTTGTGTCCTTGAACGTGATCGATGAGGGGCGCTCGATGCAGGCCCAGGTCGGTTTCGGCCTCAATCTCGCGGTCGTTTACGGCATGGGGCTCATCGTGATCGCGCTGCTCCTCGCGCTTGTCTACAACCATCTGTGCACGCGCAAGGAGCGCGAGCTCTCCGGGGCGGTTACCGAGAGGAGCGCGCCGTGAGCTTGCAAGGCAGCCCTCTGTCCATCGCCGTCTTCGCTATCTTCGTTTTGGCGGTGCTCTTCCTCTCTTACCACTTCGCGCGCCGGGCCAAGTCGGCCTCCGGCTACTACGCGGCCGGGGGCCAGATACACTGGGGCGTCAACGGCATAAGCTTCGCCGGCGACTACCTCTCTGCTGCGTCTTTCCTCGGCATTTGCGGCATGATCGCGGTGCTAGGCTACGACGGGTTCCTCTACTCGATAGGGTATCTTGCGGGCTGGGTCGTGGCGCTCTTCGTCGTGGCCGAGCCGATGAAGCGCATGGGCAAGTTCACCTTCACCGACGCCCTCGACGCCAAGTTCGATAGCCGCGGCATCAAGCTCGCCGCCGCCATCTCCACCTTGGTGGTCTCCATCTGCTACCTCATCCCGCAGATGAACGGCGCCGGGTCGCTCGTCGAGCCTTTGCTTGGGCTGCCGCACTGGGTGGGGGTCATCATCGTCGGCGTCATCGTGATCTCCATCGTCGCCACGGCGGGGATGGCCTCGACCACGTACGTGCAGTTCCTCAAAGGTGGCTTGCTGCTAATCTTCTCCACCATCCTCACCGTGTCGTTGCTCATGCGCGGGCTCGGCACCGAGCCGCCGAGCTTAACGAGCGCGAGCGGTGAGAACCTGCACCACGTCCCGGCGCA
This sequence comes from uncultured Bdellovibrionales bacterium, assembly GCA_964466695.1. Taxonomy (GTDB): domain Bacteria; phylum Myxococcota; class XYA12-FULL-58-9; order XYA12-FULL-58-9; family JAFGEK01; genus CAYXQW01. Next base: position 18,191 of record CAYXQW010000004.1, on the reverse strand, counting down.
GGCTACCATGGCATCGCTCATAGAACAGGGCTACGAGCAGGCTTATGCCGAGCGCGATTTCATGAAGCTTACGCGCGGCGGCGAGGTCTCGTGGTGGAAGCGCGACCCCGACGGAACCTTGTGGCGGGCGCAGTGGACGGGGGGCGGCCTCACCAACGGGGAGCCCTCCGGCTTGCTCTATCCCG
>CAYXQW010000004.1:17383-17996 GCA_964466695.1 uncultured Bdellovibrionales bacterium | reverse complement strand
GGTCGAAGAGCTGAAACTGGTTGCCGATCACAGTGTGAATCAGCTTGTAGCCTCCGTCGATGACCGCGTAGCGCTCCTCCATGAACTCCCCCGGGGGCTGGTCGATGAAGATGCGGCGATCGGCGGTCTCGACGCCGAGGAGGCCGCGCGGGGCACCGGGCCGCTCGGTCCCGTGAGCTTTCTGGCCAAGCTCACGCACCCCGAAACTCGCGTCGAGCAGTGGCACACCACGAGCGTGCTCGACGAAGGAGGCACGAAGTACAGCGTCTACTACCCGAAGACCGTGAGCGGCACCGAGCAGATGAGGCCAGGGGTGAAGTTCAAGGTGGGTACCTTCACCGAGAAGCTGAACTTCATCTCGCTGATGCTGGCCCTGTTTTTCGGCACGGCGGCGCTGCCGCACATCCTCATCCGCTACTACACGGTGCCGAGCCCCGCCTGCGCGCGCAAGTCGACCATCGTGGCCATCGCCGCTATCGGGTTCTTCTATGTGCTCACGCTCTTTTTGGGCCTCGGCGCGGCCACGAGCGGCACGGTGAATCCGGCCGACAACAACATGTCGGCGCCTTTATTGGCCTTGTCTTTCGGCAACGTCCTCTTCGCCGTCATCTCG
>CAYXQW010000004.1:0-17373 GCA_964466695.1 uncultured Bdellovibrionales bacterium | reverse complement strand
GGCGGCACCCCGCTGACCGGCGGCCGGGTGCGCGTGCTCGGCACGGTGGCCGGCCTCATCGTCGCTGCCTCGGGCGCGGTGGCTCACGATCTCATGGATCGGTTTGGTCGCATGGACCTCAGCGAGAAGCAGAAGGTCAAGGCCGGCAAGGTGGCGGCCTTCGCCGTCGGCCTCGTGGCGATCGTGCTCGGCATCGTGTTTCGCGGCATCAACGTGAGCTTCTTGGTGGGTTGGGCCTTCGCCGTGGCAGCCTCGGCCAACCTGCCTGCCATCTTGATGCTCTTGTTCTGGAAGAAGACCACCGCCAAGGGCATCGTGGCCTCGATCACGGTTGGCATCTTGGTCGCGCTCGGCATCATCCTCACCGGGCCGGAGATGTTTGCAGGTCCTTACGGGCTGACCGCGGCGCACGCGTGGCACCCTTTGGGCCAGCCCGGTATCATCGCCATCCCGATGAGCGTCATCACGCTGGTGGCGGTTTCATTGGTGACGCAGAAAAGGCGCGTGGAGGTGCGAAGATACAGATCGTACTCCAAGGGCGCATCGTAAGTTGACTTCGCGCAGCGCCTTCACGTAGGATGCCCTGCAACTCGGCTCGTCCGGAGCGGATTCGGATGGTTGGCGGAAACCTCCAACGCGATTAGACCCCATCAGTAGGCAGTGTGGTTAAGGAGACATACCCATGCATTTTGGTCCACGTAATTTGTTCAATCTTGCGGCGCTTGGTGCGCTCTGTGTCCTCGTCGTGGCGTGCAAGCCAACCTATCCAAAGTGTGACGAAGACGGTCATTGTGCCGACAAGGGCGAGGTCTGCGTCAACGGCCAGTGCCAGGAGTGCCGTGACGATCAAAACTGCATCGCCAAGAACGGCGAGGGCTTCGAGTGCGTCGAGGGTCGCTGCGAAGAGAAGAAAGAGTGCACCACTGATGCCGACTGCCAAGGCCTGGTGTGCCGCGGCTTCAAGTGCGTGCCCGAGTGCGCCGCCGACGCCGACTGCCCGTCGGGTCGCAAGTGCAGCGAGAGCAAGTGCGTGGCCGAGTGCGAGCAAGACGTCGACTGCGGCCCGAATCGCGCGTGTGTAGACGGTGGCTGCATGGACCGCGAGATGGGCGGCCTCAACATCTCCGCGCAGTGTCGTCCGATGGACGCCGCGGCCGGGCAGGTGGTGGCCACCGAGGTCGTGCGCTTCGACTTCGATCAGTACACGCTCACGGCCGAGGCGCGGAGCATCCTCGACAAGAACGCCGAGTGCTTGAAGGAGGCCCCCGAGGTCAGGGTGGTGATCGAGGGTCACGCCGACGATCGTGGCACGCAAGAGTACAACCTGGCCTTGGGCGAGAATCGCGCCTCGGCCGTTCTCAAGTACCTGCGCGGTCTCGGTATCGACGGCAGCCGTCTGCGCGTCACCTCGAAGGGTGAGAATCAGCCGATTTGCAACGAGCAGTCCGAGGATTGCTGGGCGCAGAATCGTCGCGTCGAGTTCATTCAATCGATGCAGTAGGCTCTTCGTGAAGTGAGAAGCCTTCGTTGTCTTTGTCTCTTGTCTCTCTTCGGGACCCTGGGCTGTTGGGTCCCGAAGGAGACGGGAGAGGTCATGCAGCGCGATCTCCTGGCGCTGCAAAGTCAGCAAGCCGAGAGCCTCAAGAATTCGAGCGCGCAGCAGGCTCGCCTCGAAGAGCAGCTACAGGCCGCGGATCGAAAGATCGCGGAGATGACCCGAGTGCTCGAGGATCTCAATCGCGCGTCGCGGTCTACCAACGTCGATTTCGGTGTGCAGCTCGAGCGTTTGACGCGCGAGCTGCAGGAGCTTCGTGGCTCGTTCGAGCTTGCGGACCATCGGCTCGGTAAGCTCGAGAAGCAGCTCTCGGGTATGGCGCCTGCGGAGGGTGTCGTCGCGTCGCCCGTAGCGAGCGATCCCGCAGTACCGCAGGGCAAGAAAGAGTTGTTCGCATCGGCGGCCGAGCTCGTAAAGAAGGGAAAGCTCACCGAGGCGCGTGGGATTTACCGCGAGCTCCTTACGCGTTGGCCAAACGAGGCGGGCACGACGGACCAGGCCTATTTTCGCCTGGGCGACACCTACTACAGCGAGAAGAAGTATACGAGCGCGTTGCAGGAGTACATCAAGGTGGTGGAGAAGTATCCGCGCGGAGCGTACGCCGCCGACGCCTACTACAAGATCGGGATGTGCTCGCTCTCGATCGGCAACCTCGAGGATGCCAAGATCTTCTTCGGCGAGGTCGTGCGCAACTACAAGAGCTCGCCGCTCGTAAAAGAAGCAGGCAAGAAGCTCGCCGACGTGCAGAGTCGGCTCGACAAGGAGCGGCGCGGCAAGCCGCCCCCCAAGGCTAAGTAGCCGCCGCGTAGCTTGTGAGGGTGAGACCGTCCTCGTCGAGGCGGGCGTAAGAGCCCGTGTCCTTTGTCCAGGCGCCGAGCGTCACGAGCTCGCCTGTGCCGCGCGCGGTCTCGATCTGGCGCCTTTTGGCCTCATGGACGTGCCCGCAGATGATGACGTCGAATCCTCGCATGCGGCGCGCGCGCACGGCGTGGTCTGAGATCTTTAGGGCGCGCGGGGATTTGCGCTCGATCTCGCTCGCGCTCGCGCGTCGCATGCGTTCGATCAGAAGCGTGGCCATGCGCAAGGTGAGAAGGCGCGCGGCGAAGCGGGCGGCGCGGCTACGGATGACGCGCCGGTAGAGCTGGTAGCGCCAATCTCTGGTGCACAGGAGATCACCGTGCTCGAGCGCGAGGCGCCGGCCGCAAAGCTCGAGGACCGTGCGGTCGCCCGCGAGGCGCGCGCGCGTCTGCGTGGTGAAGGCTTGGCCATAGAGGAAGTCACGGTTGCCGAAGAGCACCACGATCTCGACGCCAGCTTCTTGGGCGGCGCGTAGCGCCTCGAGGTGTGGCGCGTAGCACGCGAAGCTCTCGCCGCCTCGCTCGAACCAGTAGTCGAAGAGATCGCCGAGGATATAGAGCGTGACGCCGCCGCGTTCTTGCGCCTCCCGCGTGAGGTCTCGCAGAAAGAGCGCGAAGGCGTCTTGGCCGAGGTCGCGCTCGGGGGGCCAGTGGATGTCGGCGACGAAGTAGGCGCGCGCGTTCATGATCGCGGCGATTCTATAAGAGGAAGACCAGCGTCAAGATCACGAAGAGCGGCAGTAAAATGACGGCGCTGTAGAGCATGTAGCCGAAGAAGCCCGGCATGCGCACGCCGGCGTGCTCGGCGACGGCCTTGACCATGAAGTTCGGGCCGTTGCCGATGTAGGTGTTGGCGCCCATGAAGACGGCGCCGAGCGAGATGGCGGCGAGGAGCTTTGTCCCTTCGACCGAGGCGACAAGGCCCGTGAGGTCAGCGGCGTTGGTGCCGAGCAGGCCGCTCGCGGTGGAGGTGAACGTGAGGTAGGTGGGGGCGTTGTCGAGGAACGACGACAAGAGGCCCGTGGCCCAGAAGAAGTGCCACGGGGCGTGAAGGCCGAGCGCAGCGCCCTTGGCGTTCAGGATGAGCAGGGCGGGGATCATGGCGGCGAAGATGCCGGCGAAGATCACCGCGACCTCCACGATGGGGCTGAGCGTGAAGGTGTTCTCGCGGTGCAAGGCTCGCTTGGTGGTTACCCACGAGAGGACGGCGACCGCTAGCATACCGAGCTCCTGGACGCCGAGCGGCGGCTTGAAGGTGCCGCAGAAGTATATGATGAGCACGATGGCGAGCAGCAAGAAGAGGTTGTGCTTGCCGGCGACGCTGATGGGGGTCTTCTGGGCCACGGCGACGACGTCGAGGTTCGCTGGGGTGTCGAGGTCCTCGCGCCGGAAGATGGTGGAGTCGATGATGTAGAAGAGGACGAGCAAGATCGCGACCAGAAAGAGCCACTGCGGTGCGAGCCTGAAGGTCCAGGTGAAGGGGACGCCGCGGAGGTAGCCCAAAAAGAGGGGGGGATCTCCGAGCGGGGTGAGCAGCCCTCCGATGTTGCTGACGATGAAGATGAAGAACACCACCACGTGCGCCTTGCGAGCGCGCACCGAGTTGGCGCGCAGGAGCGGGCGGATGAGCAGCATGGAGGCGCCGGTGGTGCCGATGAAGGAGGCCAGGGCGGCGCCGATGGCGAGCAAGGCGGTGTTGACCCCGGGGGTCCCCGAGAAGGTGCCACGGATGACGATGCCGCCGGAGATCACGAACAGGGCGGCGAGCAAGATGATGAAGGCGGTGTACTCGTGCAAGGTGTGAAGCACCGTGCCGAGATCGAGCCACGCCATGACCACGACCACGGGGGCGCCGAGCGCGAAGCAGATGATGGCCTTGTTGCGGTTGTGCTCCCAGAAGCGTGGCGCGATGAGCGGCATGACGGCGATGAGGATGAGCAGCAAGGCGAATGGCGCCATCGACCAGGTGGGCATGGTCTCGCCGAGGTGCTCGGGCGCGGCGCTCGCCGTGGCGAGCGAGGCAAGGGGGGATAGAGGCATGTGGGGGCTCCCGTGCTCAATCTGCCGGAACTACTTCTACAGTGTTCTCGAAGTTGCCGTGCAGCGTGCGGCCGTTGGTGAAGAGGACATCGAACTCACCGCTGACGCGACCGCCGTCGGAAAACTCCCAGTCCTCGAAGCGGATCGAGCCGCTCTTTAGTGGCGGGAAGTCGCCGCCGGAGGTCGCGACGCGGCTCACCTGCACGCGATCGACGAAGACATCGCCTTTGACGACGGCCCCGCCCCGCATCGGGAGGTTCTCGGTGTCGAGCACGACCTTGGCCACCTTGGTGGTGCCGCCGCTGTAGTCCTTCAGGTACTCGATGATGAGCGCGAGGTCCTGCCTGCGAATACGGGTGCGATCGAAGTCGAGCGAGAAGGACGCGCCGATGGAGCCCTCGAGAGAGTTGCCCGGACCTCCGCAAGAGGCGAGGGCGAAGAGCAGCGTGCAGGCGATGGCGAGTCTCATGGTGCGGCGCTCCCGGTGAGTTTTCCGCGCGCGACCATGGCGGCGCCGCGGGTGATGTCTTGAAAGGTGATGGTCGGCTCGTCGGTGTTTGGATCCAAGACGAGCCCGGTGTAGAGGCCGCTCTTGGTGGCGGCGTTGAAGTAGACGTTGCGTCGCACGAAGACTCCCGTGGTGATCGCGCTCGCCTCGGTGCGCCAGGCGAGGCGGACCCCGTCGCCTGGCGCCCGGCAATCGCCGGCGGCGCCGCAGTAGTAGTAGCTGATAACAGGTCGGCTCTGTTTGTCGAAGGCCAAGGATGGGTACTGGCCCACGGTGTTGATTTGGTCCACGGTCTGACAAGGGACGGCCCACGTCTCGCCGTTGTCTTGGCTGTAGCAATAGACGAGATCTTCTTTGACTTGATTTTGTTCGTTACGCGCGAGGTAGAAGGCGAGGCCGAGCGTGCCGTCGGGGGCGACGGCGAGGCTCGGGCGCTCGCCGATGATCTCGTTTCGTCGCAGCGGCTTCTCGTCCCAGTCGGCGAGCCTGCCGCCCGTGCCGACGCGCCGCGCCACGAAGAGCCCGCTCTTCGCGTAGTTGGTGTAGGCCACCACCAGCCCCGAGGCTTCGACCCCGGCGCGCGGCGCCGTGTAGCGCATGACGGCGTAGGTGCCCTTGCCGCTGAAGGGGCGGATGCCCGTGACCGCGCCGCCGTCTAAGAGCTCGAGGCCGCGCTTGCTGATGCCGTCGTTGTCCCATCCGAAGTGATGGTCGGAGTAGGCGACGGCGAGCGCTCCGCCGGCGCCTTCTGCGAGCGCGGCCCAAGCACCCACGGTGTCGCCGCTCGTGCAGGCGGGGTCGATGCAAGGGTCGGGGTATGCGCAGCAGCTCGCGCTCGTCGTGACCGGGGTCGTGAGCGACCAGGCCCCGGCCGCGCTGCGGGTGGCGAGGACGAGATCTCCGGAGCCGCAGGCGCCCACCGACGGGGCGCCGCCGGCGAAGGCGAGCACGAGGCGCCCGCTGCTATCTACGAGGCTGTCGAGGCCGTAGCGGCTCGTGACGTAGGGCACCTCGTCGTTGATTTGATCCAAGGGAACGGTCTCGAGCTGCCACTCGTCCGCGCCCGCGGGCAAGACGGCGACGTGGAGCAGGTAGTTGACGCCGGGGGCGGGGTCGCTCGAGGAGAAGAGGGCGATGTCGCAGGTGTTCTCGGCTATGCCGTTCTCTTTGAAGTAGGCGTAGTACAAGGCGCCGTCCGCGGCGCGCGCGAGCTTGCCCTGATAGCCCGCGCTCGAGGTCGTGTTGCCGAGCTCGACGTCGGCGACCTCCCACGTAAGCTCGGTGTAGGGCGCGGGCAGCGGTATCTCGGGATCGGGGGTGCTCGGATCTTGATTCGTCGGGTCCTCGGGGACGATGACGGCGGGCTCCTCAGAGCCCTTGCAGGTGAGCATGAGGCTGGCGATGAGCAAAAGATAGAGCCTTTTCGTGTTCATGATCCCTCACGCCGCCCTTCTAGGGTTTTGGAAACCGTGGCCAACCCCTCGCGCAACAGCTAAGCTTGACGTTATGCAACGGCGCCGCCTTTCGTCGCGACGGCCGCCTTCGACTGGAGACAACATGAGAATTGGTAGCTTCATTTTGCTTCTCTCGGGTTTGGCCTTTAGCACGTCATGCAGCGATGATACCAAAGAACAGCCGCGACCGCCGCAAGCCGCGAGGCTCATGCCTACCCCCGCCGACCTGCTCTTGACCTTCGCTGTCGTGGAGCTTGGCGAGGACAGGACGCGACCCATAGTTGCGGTCAACGGCGGTGTTGACTTGCTCACCATAACAGAGGTCGCGCTCGGTGATTATCAGGGTCCGGGGGCGCTCGACCCCACCTTCACGCTCGCCGAGCGCGCGCTCCCCGCCTCCCTCGCCTACAACGAGGCTTTGTCTTTGCCTGTCACCTTCACGCCGGACGCGGTCGGCGTCCATCGTGCCAAGGTCACGGTGACGAGCGACGCCGCCGAGCTGCCGGTCTTGACCTTCGAGCTCGTGGGGTTCGCGGCCCCGAGCCCGGCGCCCGCGGAGCCCTTGCTCGCTTTTTTCCCCGGTGACGGCGGCGTAATGACCATCGGCGAACAAAACCTGGCGGTGGTGCGCTTCGCGAACCTCGGTACGCGCGAGCTTTTGGTCTTCGCGTACGAGATAGACGGCGATGCGGCCTTCAGCTTCCCGGATGGTGCTATGGCGCCGAGCGCGGCGTGCGCGGCCGTGGCTTGCGATGGTGAGATGCCTGCCGAGTGCGTCCCGGTGCGCGTGGGCTATGGCATGACGGTCGCGCTCGGCTTGCCGTACGATCCGGCGAGCGTAGGCCCGCACGCCGCGGAGTTCGTCATCACGAGCAACGCGAGCAACTGCCCCTCGTCGATGTCGCTCCACGCCGAGTAGCCTTGCGCTGCGCGAGGCGCTAAAGACCTCGGCCCATGTGGAGAAAGATCGCGGCTCTTGGGCTCCTTTGTGGCTTGTGCGCGGTGGTGCTCGGCGCTTCGGGTTGCGCCTGGCGGCGGCAGAAGGCCGCGCGGCTCGCATACTTGCAGCAGCGGCTCGATGGTCACGCGCTCCCGCTCCCTCTCGAGGAGGCTTGGCCGCGAGCCTTGCAGCTCCTCGCCGATGAGAAGTTCCCGCTCGTCGGCCGTGATCGGATGATCACCGGCCAGCCGCCGTCGAGCATCCTCGACGGCCTGCTCGAGGCTGGCTTCGAGACGCGCGCGCCCGCGCCTTTGCGACTCGAAGCGCAGACGAGCTGGAACCACGCGAAGCTCCGCTATCGCATCGAGGGCCTCGAGCTCGGGCCAGACGCGAGCCGCATCACCTTCGGTTTGACGCACCGCCGGGAGCACTACGAGCTCGAGGAGCGGCCGGTGCGGGACTACGAGATGGAGCTTGTGCTCCTCGAGCGCCTCGACGCCGAGGCGGGCGCCGCTATCCGTGAGGGCGCCGAGCGGGCCGCGAGCCTGGCCGAGTAGGCCGCGCTTTACTGGGCTCGTGTTACCATAATCGCTCGTCTTCTTGCAGCGCGCACGGCGGCGCCGCGAATACCCAGGCGATGAAGCTATCGAAGTCGGTCTCCGCTTCGGGGCGTCGATGGGGAGGGATACGCGCGGGCCATTTGGCGATACGTTCGAACAGCCGCGTGAACGTCAGTCGCGGGTCTTTGTAGAGACGAAAGCCGAACATACCCCCGAGCAGCAACGAGAACGCGGATCGAGCTTGCGACTCGAGGCTCTCGATCTTGGCGCTCAACTGCAACACGCGCGTGGCATGATCTTCGAGCGCCGCCAATCTCTCCATACCTTCGAGCTCGTGGATCAGCGTCGTCAGCTCCTGCATGATCCGAGCTATCACGCTCTCTTGCTTTGCGAGAGATGAATCCGCGTGGACTTCGGCTCTGCCGCGCGCCGCCGTCAAAGCCTCTTGCTCTGCCGCGTGTCTTTGGTCGGCGGGAAGCGTTGGTCGCCGCGCTTCGTCACGGTCGAAGTGAGCGGTGTGGGCTTGATACACCTTCATCCAATGCGACAGGCGCCGCGCCGACTCTGCGCGTTCTCGGTCTTTGGCTGCCTCCTTGTCGTTGGCTTCGCGCCGCGAGAGGCTCGCGCCGAGCGCGTCATCGGCAAAAGACTCGTGTGCCTCGATGACGCGGTCATCACCCGAGAGGCCGGAGGATGGCGCCGGCTCCAAGGGGGCGCTCGGCGGCGGTGATGAGTCCATGATACGACCGGGCCCAGAGGTGCTCATGGGTTAGCGCTCCTCTCTCCTCGATCGTCGCGATCGGCGGCCTTTGTCCGCAGCGCCGACGCTAAACGCGCGCCGAGCGTCACGGTGCTGATGCTTGGCAAAGCAGCTCGTGCATCGCATACCACGAGGAGCGGCAGCACCTCGGATGTGGCTTCGGGGCCGAGCACGACCTCGACGGCTTGGCCGAGCGCGTCGCGGTCGGTCTCCACCTTGGCGACGAGGGCCGAAAGAGCGACCACGCGCTTTGGCTGCGCAAGCGCGTCTTTAAGCTCGCAGAGCAGCAAGGCCAGGAGCTGGTGACGCAATCTCTCTAAAAGTTTCTCGGCGCCGCTGTTGTGGTGTTCGCTGAAGGTGGCAAAAAACTGGATGGGGACGAGGTCTTGGGCGAGCTCCACGCTGATGGCGTAAGCCCCCTCGGGATGTCTTGCCAGGCGAGCGAAGATCGGGCTGAGCACCCACAGAACTTGCCAACGATGATCGATCTCTCCACGACTCGACGCGAACAACGCCGGGACGTCACAGGCCAAAGCTCGGTGCAGATAGAGCAGAGCGCGATAGGCGCCTTGACCGGTCTGGAGCGCGTTGCACGCGGCGGCGATTCGACTCACTTCGAGCGGACAGGGGGCGGGTGTTTTGAGCTGATGCGAGGGTCCCTGGGCGCGCACGCCTTCGCTGCGCGGCAGCGGCAAAGGGCCGACACCGTGGTTTCCCTTCATGGAGTCCGCCGGGTCGTGGTTCATGGGCGCCCAGGTTCTTCTTGTCTCTTTGGCCTCGGGCTTAATTGAAGCCGCGCTTCCTGAGCGCTTCCAGGCGCCGCGCCGACGCCGCTTCGGGGTTTATGGCGAGCTCTTGATCTTGCTCGTAGCTACTGTAAATCACCTGATCGGGCTCGAGAAACTGAGGGAAGGGGAACGTCTCGAGCGTGAATATGCCATCCCCATGCCCGAGCGAGGCCGCCCATGGGTCGACGATGCGAACGCCATCACCCCAGGTACGCGAGTCGCTAAGCTGGCTTCGCGCGTCGCGACCGACGATGACGTAGCAGTGCGTTCCTCCGAAGCCGCGACCGCAGGACACCACCTCTACGCGGGGATGGAGATGCTGCGGGTCACGCTGACCGCCGGTGAGCACGTGCGCCGCAGCCAAGGCAAAGGAGGAGCAACACCCCGCCTGAGCCGTGTCGACGGACCTCGCCACATTCGCGACCGTGGCGCTCTTCATGGGCCTCATGTTGACTGCTTGCTCAGCTCCGCTGCTGGCCTGCATTCGATTTTCGTTCGTTTGCATGGCTTGCAGGCGCTCGAAGAGCTCCGTTTGCTCCTTCGACGAGAGCTGCGAATTGATGTTGCCTTGGAAAGCCCCGATGTCGGTGCACGCGTAGCCCACAAATCGCGCGAGGACTTGGCGGTGGTCCCCGACGAGCTTCTCGGGAGACTCCGCGGTGCGGTGTGCCGGTCTATCATCGAGCGTTTGGAGCTGATCATGCAGCCGCTGATGTGCCGCGAGATCGAGGCGCGGCGCGGTATAGCCGTTCGCGCAGTCGCGGGCGAGCTGTGCTTTTGGGGCGTGCTGGGCCAGGGCGAGCGCGTCAGAGAGCTTAAGGCCTTGGCGCATGGCTTCGGCGACAGAGCCCACGAGAGCGAGGCGCGCACGAAGGCGAGCATCCTTGGTGGCAGCCGGGCAAGGCCCGCCGAAGTGCAGCAGGTTTTTTAGGGCGGCGGCGGTTTCTTTTTTTTTCGCCGCCTCTGCGAACACTTTCTCGACGGTCCCTTTTGCGACCGGATTGCCTGTGCCTTGTATGGCTACGAGCGCTTGGTGCTTGCCGCTGATGCTTTCGAACGGCATGGCTAAGCTCCTTTATGACTAGGGCAGGGCTCCACGCTTACCTGCCGCCGCCGCGGTCTTTTAGCGTGAAGAGCAAGGTGTAACGGATCGCCATCTCGGCCTCGAACAAAGAGCGCAGCTCGCTGCCGCGTAGGCGTAAGACCCGGGCGTCGCTCGCCGCGCGCACGGTGGCGTTGCGGCGGCGGTTTGGGAGCAGGGCCGAGATCTCGCCGAAGAAGTTGTCCTCGTCATCGTGGCGTATCTTACGGACCACCTCGCCATCGATCTCGATAGCGACGCTCCCCGCGACGAGCACGTAGAAGTCCTCGGCGACCGTTCCCTTGCGAAAGATCACCTCGCCCGCCGCGTGGCTCTCGACGCTCGCGAGCGCCGCGATGCGGCTCTTCGCCGAGGTTTTGAGGCTCTGAAAGAGCTTGGTCGCGTCGATGTCCGGCCGGTTGGCCGCGACGCGCGCCAGGGTGGGCATGAGGCCGTTTTGCTCTAAGTATTCGAACAGCAAGGCCCCCTCGACCTCGTAGAGCTCTATGGGCGAGAGCGCGCGCACCGTGGCGCGATGGTGCTTTTCGCCGTCTACGAGCTCGATGGCGCCGAAGAGCTCGCCGGGGTGGAGCTCGGTTATGAGCTCGCCGTTGGCGCCTAGCACCTCGGCGGTGCCGCTGATGATGACGCTGAGCGTATCGCCGGGCGCGCCGGCCGCCGCCAAGACCTCGCCTGCGCCGGCGCTACGCAGTCGGCCGCGGTGCAAGAGCTCCGCGAACCAGCGGGGGTCGCGGACGTCGAGGAAGCTCAAGGCACGGAGCACGCGCGACGGCACCGCGGGGTGGAGGCGCGGGGCCTCGATCAGCGTGTGCAAAGACCCGGGCGCGGCGATCTCGCGGCCGAAGCTTTGCGTGTGGTCGTTGTCCGGGCAGTGGTAGTAGAGGACGCGGTTTGGGTTCTCCTGCCAGTCTTTCGGGTGGCCGTGGATCAAGGCCTCGCCCACGTCGGCGAAGAAGATGGCGTTTTGGTCGAGGCGCGCGGGCACCAGCGCGCGCATGCGCTCGTGCGTGGCCTCGCTTATGACCCCGCGCGCGCAGAGCTCGGCGATGCCGTCGTGGCTCATGGTGTCGCCCGAGATCTGCACGGTGTAAGTGCCTTGCGGCCCGCGCATGCTCACGTTGACGCCGATGGTGGGGATCGAGTGCACGGTGTAGAAGAAGTCGAACGTGGCGCCGCACAGCTCGACCTTCGTGCCGGGCGTTACGCGGCGATAATCCACGAAGCTCGCGGCCTCGCTCGCGCCGAGGCGTAGCTGGTGGCCGAGCTTGAGCAGGAGCGAGCGGTAGATGGGCTCGGTGGTGTAGACCTTGGGGCGCAGGCCCCCGAGGACGAGCTCGGCGAAGGCGCCCATGTGGTCCTCGTGGCAGTGGCTCAAGATGACGGCGTCGATGTCGTCGGGGTTGATGCCCTGACGCTCGAGCAGGTAGCGGGTGCCGACGGGGCCGTCGTAGATCACGGCCCGGCCGTTGATCCAGAATAAAAAGCCCGTGCTCGGACCGCTCAAGTCGAAGCCGCTGCGCGTACCGAGCGGCTTGATGGCGAAGGTGGCCGGGCTCTGCGGGCTCTTCGGGAGAGGCAAGGTGGCGTAGGGGATCACGGGAGGGGTGAACGCGAGATCTACCACCACCTCGCGACCATGGGCGCGCAGGCGAAAGCTCGTAGGCCCGGTGCGCGTGATGGCGAGGGCGCCGCCGAGCACCGATGCTTCGCCGTGGCGGTCGAAGGTCTTGGTCTCGATCATCTCCTCGAGGGTGCGCGCGCGGTCGCCCTTCTTGATGGCCATGTGCTCGCTGATGCTCGCGAGCATGGCGATGGTGTCGTGATCGAGGACCTCTGCGCCCGCTTCGTCGCGGTAGCCCGCAAGCTCGGCGCGGGAGGGGCCGTTCAAGGTGATGCCGAGCACGCGCTTTTCGCCCTCGACGCCGTCTTGGTCGAGCACGAGCGTCAGGCGCTCGCGCTCGAGCTCGGGCTTGAAGGCGGCGCCGTAGACGAACAGGAAGTCGTAGAGGAAGAACTCGGGGACGAACTGGGGGCTCGCGTGAGCCAGGCGCCGCTCGGGGGAGACCAGCACCCGCGGGAAGGGCAGGGTGTGTTTTTGGCAGAAGGCCTTGGTGGCCTTGAAGGCGTCGGCTGGTGCTCCGAGGAGGATCGAGTCTTCTTCGACGACTACGAGGGCGACGCCGGGATATGGTCGGTAGACATCCAGCATGGCGGTTCTGCGCGCTCCTTGTCGGATATGTCTAATTGGGTAGCAAGAATCGGTAGCGCGGGCAAACTCACGGACCCGCGCTCACCAGGGCGGCGAGCTCGCGCGGGGAGAGGTCGCTCACCATCGCGTAGGTGACGCCGGCCGTGCGCCACTTGGCGACGGTGTAGCCGTTGACCTCGCGGATGATCATGCGTTGATTGCCGAGCCGGTAGAGCGGCGCCACCTCGTGGGTGTCGCCGTCGTTGTCTTCATAGACGAACACCGAGACCTGCCCGCGGGGCAGCTCGTAGCGCACATAGGCCGTGTCGCGGTTTTGCCACTGGACGAGGCGGCCGCCGAACGATTGCACCGACCCTTCGGTGAGGCGAGGCAACCGCACCGCGAAGGGCAGCTTGCCGTTGAAGTAGCGCTGGATCTGGGTGACGTCGGCGGCGACGACGTCCATCGGGAGGCCGGAGACGCGCGCCACGGCGTCGACGTCGTTTATGGGCGGGCCCGCGGCGCCGCGCCAGATGAAGGCCGCGAGGATCATGGCGACCGCAGCCGCGGGGGCGAAGCGCGACCAGGGCATGCGCCGCCGCTTTTCGCGTGCGATCGTCTCCGCGATGGCCGCACGTAAGCTCACTGGCGCCGCGACAGCGTGCGCGGCGCGACGCAGGCACAAGCGCACGCGCCCCTCGTGTACGTAGAGCGCGCGGCAGGTCGGGCAGCTCTCGAGGTGGTCTTCGAGCGCGTGGGCGAGCTCATCTTCGATCTCGTCGTCGAGTAACCACGGGATGGCCTGTACGACCTCTTTGCAGTCGAGCGTCATCACCCTAACCGCTCTTTCTGCGTCTAAAGGAGCGAATGTCCACGACCGGCTCGCCGCGCGTGGTCTTGATGACGCCGCGCTCGAGCGCGAGCTCGTAGAGTTGGTCCTCGAGCAGCCGCCGCCCGCGATAGAGGCGGCTCATGACGGTGCCGACCGGGCACGAGAGAGCCTCGGCGATCTCCTTGTAGCTTAGGCCCTCGAGATCGCAGAGCACCACCACCGCGCGAAACTCCTCGCCGAGGCTGTCGAGCGCCTTGATGACGTCGTCCGACAAGAGGTGCTCGAGGTAAGAGGCCTCGGGCCTCTGGGCGAGCTCGAGCGACTCTTGGGAGTGGAGCTGCCGATCGACATCTTGGCGATGTTGGCCCTCTAAGATTTCGCGCTCGCGCTTCTGCCGGCGATAGCGGTGGATGAAGGTGTGGGTGAGGATGGTGTGGGCCCAGGCCTTGAAGTTGGTGCCGGGCTCGAAGCGCTCGCGAAAGCGCAGCACCTTCACCACCGTGTCGTGTACGAGGTCCTCAGCGACCGCGCGATCGCGCGTGTAACGCAGCGCCGCGTTGTAGAGACCGTCGAGGTTTTGCGCGATGGCCGCCTCGAAGTCGTCGAGCGTGGATCCTTGCTTTGTGCTCCAAAAGCTCATCGTCTCGCCTCAACGCTCGAGGTCGGGCCGTATATTCCCGGCGCGGAAGTCTTGCGCGCCGTAAGGACTCTCGGCGTGTGGCTGGCCTGGGAGCGCCAAGAGATCGATGATCCCGAGCACGGCGTCGTCGCGCTCGCGAAACGCGGGGGTGTGGATGCCGGTGTCCATGCGGATGGCGTCCTCGGGGCAGGCCTCGACGCAGAGGCCGCAGTAGATGCAGCGCAGCATGTCGATCTCGAAGGCGACCGGGTACTTCTCCACCTCGGGGTCGAGCGACTCGCCGGCGATGATATGGATGCAATACGAAGGACACGCCGTGGCGCACATGTAACACGCGACGCACCTCGGTGAGCCGTCGGCGCGGGCGAGGAGGCGATGCTGGCCGCGAAAGCGCCTGGGGTAGGTGCGCCGCTCCTCGGGGTAGCGCACGGTCTGTGTGCGCCGGCGCCTCTTGCCGCCGAAGAGATTTACGAGCAGGTGGGAGAAGGTCACGAGGAGCCCGCGGAAGATCTCGGGGAGATAGCTCCGTTCGTAGTAGGAGAGCTCGGCGCGGTCGCGGACGTGTATAGGCATGACTCAGACCTCGCTCTCGGCGCCGCGGGTCATGGCCGGGCGCTTTGTGGGGCCCAACCAGACCACGAGGAGGAAAGCTCCCGCGAGCGCGAACCCGAAGATGGCGGCGAGTTGCAAGCTCGGGTCGAGGTAGAACAACACCGCCGAGATGAGGATGTTTACGAGGGCGAGCGGGAGCAAGCTCTTCCAGCCGAGGCGCATGAGCTGATCGTAGCGGAAGCGCGGCAGCGTCCAGCGGAGCTGGAGCCCGAAGGCGGCGACGAGGAAGACCTTGACGCCGAAGACCAACATGCCGGCGACGGCGACGCCGAAGCTCGAAAGCTTAAGGCTCACAAGACCGAGGTTTACCGAGCTCGCCCCGATGACCCAGGGCAGCTCGTGGCCGCCCAAGAACAAGGTGACGAACAGGGACGAGAGCACGCCGACCTCGAGGTACTCGCTCAGCATGAACATGCCGAAGCCCATCGACGAGTATTCAACGAAGTAGCCGATGATCTCGCTCTCGGCCTCGGGCAGATCGAAGGGCGTGCGCTTGTTCTCGGCGATGGCGGCGACAAAGAAGAGCAGCGCCCCGAGCGGCTGTACGATGATGCCCCACGCCGGCACCGCGCCGAGGATGCTCGCGCTCTGCCCGGCGACGATGCGTGAGAGCTCGGTCGAGCCGAACATCAAGAAGACGCCGACCAGCGAGAGGCCGAGCGTGACCTCGTAGGAGACCGCTTGCGCCGCCGCGCGTAAGGATCCGAGCAGGGCGTAGCGGTTGTTCGAGGCCCAGCCGCCGAGCACCACCCCGTAGATGCCGAGCGCGGCGATGGCGAAGACCAACAGCATGCCGGCGTCGAGGCGCGCGATCTGCATGGGGATTATGGGGTGCTCGGGGTAACGGCGCGCGAGGTATTCGCCGATGAGCGGCACGTCGCGCGTGGCGATGTCGGGGCCGAAGGGGATGAGCGCCATGAGCACCAGGGCCACGGCGAAGGGGAGAAGCGGTGCGAGCTTGAACAAGAAGCGGTCGGCGCGGGCGGGGACGAACGACTCCTTGAAGAACATCTTCAGGCTGTCGGCGAGGACGTGGATGAGGCCGAACGCGGTTATGCGCCGCCCGAAGATCGGGATGTACGCGCGCGTCGGTCCGACGCGGTCTTGGATGAAGGCGCTCTGCCGGCGCTCCATCCAGGTGAGCACGGCGGCGAGCGGCAGCAAGAACAGGAGATTTATGAGCACGAACTTGATGATGGTGGTGACGAGCAGGAGGCCCATGGTTTTACCTCGCGGTGAAGGCCAAAAGCTCGTGGCCCTCGGGGCCCACGGCCGACAGCCGGGAGTTTGCGAACGCGGGCAACGTCGCCTCGATCTGCGTGCGGATGCTCTGCGGCGAGGCCTGGCCGAGCTTTGCGCCGAGCTTTTGGGCGAGCTCGAGCAGCCACTCGTGGCTCGGGCGTGCCTCGGCGGGCGCGGGGTAGGCGGGCCATAGCCTCTGGGCGCGATCCATGCCGTTGATCCAGATCCCGTCTACCTCTACCCAGGCGAGGCTCGGCAAGGTGACATGCGCGACCTCGGACAGGGGGCCCGCAAAGGGCGCGATGTGGATGAAGGCGTCGAGGCCGGCGGCGGTGGTGGCGAGCAGCGACAGGTTATCGCCCTCAGAGCCCACGGCGACGAGGGCCGCAAAGTCGCCCGCGGCGAGCTCGGCCGAAAACCTCGGGGCTTCGATGGTCGCAAGGCCGAGCTCGAAGAGCACGCGCGAGACCCCGGCGCGATTGGGGTTCTTGTCGGCGAGGCGCAGGAGGCCGTCGCTTTGGCCCGGCGGGTGCGCGAGGAGCCCTACCTTCGTGCAACCCAAAAGCTCGCGCGCGAAGCGGCCGAAGACGTAGGCCTCCTCGGTCGTGGCGTAGAGCGAGATCGCCGCCGCGACGCCGTGCTTCTTTGCGATGAAGGGCCGCAAGAGCTCGAGCGCGCGCTCGTAGGCGTCGCGGCTCGGTGTGGGGACGATCTCGCCTTGGGCCTTGATGAGCCCTTGATGAAGGCGGAGGTGATTGGCGCGCTGATAGGTCAGGCGGCCCTCGTCGCAGAGCCAGACCTTGTTCACCGCGTCGTTGTGCCGCGGCGAGAACCTGTAGACGAGCCCTGCGCGATGCTCGACGAAGATGTTGCAGCCGCGCGCGCAGCCGCCGCACAGGCTCGGGGATTTTTGCAGGTTCCAGACCCTCTGTCGAAAGCGGAAGGGGATCGAGGTGAGCGCGCCCACGGGGCAGACGTCGACGGTGTTCAATGAGTAGGCGCTGTCGAGCGGCTTATCACGGGAGAGGCCGATGATGGCGTCCTCGCCGCGGTTCATGATCCCGAGCACCGGCTCCTTCGCCACCTCCTCCATGAAGCGGACGCACCGCGTGCACATGATGCAGCGCTCGGCGTTGTAGAGGACGTGCGGTCCGAAGCGCTCGAGGCGAGGTTTTCTCGCCTTGGGGTCGCAAAGCCGGCTCTTGGTCGGCGCCCACCTCATGTAATAATCTTGCAGCTTGCACTCGCCGGCCTGGTCGCAGATGGGGCAGTCGATGGGGTGGTTGCGAAGGAGC
>CAYXQW010000003.1:17364-24695 GCA_964466695.1 uncultured Bdellovibrionales bacterium | reverse complement strand
TCTTCGCGATCATGACCGCGGCCGCGACGATCATGCTCCTGCTCGCGCTCGTCTATCGCGACTTCAGCGTGTCCTACGTCGCCAAGGTCGCGAGCCGCAAAGCTCCCCTCGTCGTCACCGTCACCTCGCTCTGGGCTGCCCTCGAGGGATCGCTCCTGTTCTACGTGCTCCTGCTCGGCCTCGCGACCGCCGTCGTGACCCGCGTGATCAAAGCCGCGCACGCGACCTACACGATCGCCGTCATGCTCGCCGTCGGGGCCTTCTTCGCCGCGCTCGTCGTCGGCCCGGCGAGCCCCTTTGTCACCCTGGCCTCGCCTCCTTACGACGGACCCGGTCCGAGCCCGCTGCTGCAAGATCACCCGCTCATGATCTCGCACCCGCCGCTCCTCTACCTCGGCTACGTCGGCATGACCGTACCCTTCGCGCTCACGATCGCGGCGCTGCTGCGCCGGGAGCTCTCCTTCGAGCTCTGGCGCGAGCTACGGAGGTCTTTGCTCATCGCCTTCGCCTTCCTCACCGCTGGCATCATGCTCGGCGCCTTCTGGGCCTACGAGGTGCTCGGCTGGGGCGGCTACTGGTCGTGGGATCCGGTGGAGAACGCCTCGCTCTTGCCCTGGCTCATCGCCGCGGCCTGCCTGCACACAAACCTCGCGCGCGAACGCGAAGGCCGGCTGACCACCTCGACGCTCGCGCTCGCCATGCTCGCCTTCGCGCTCACCGTGCTCGGTGCCTTCATCTCCCGCGGCGGCGCCCTAGACTCGGTGCACGCCTTCTCGCACTCGACCATCGGCTACGCCCTGCTCGCCTTCCTCGCCGTGGTGACGCTCTCTTGCCTCGGGCTTTTCGCCACGCGCGCGCGCTGGCTGCGCGCCCTCGCAAGACCCGGCGCTTTGCCTTCTAAAAACGCGATCATCCTCATGCTCGGCGCCGTCGTGCTCGTCGTGCTCTTCACTATCGTCCTTTTCGGCACCATCTTCCCGCTCCTCTCCCTCCTCGTAAGCGGCACAAAGCTCGCGGTGGGGACCCCCTACTTCGACCGCATGGCCGCCCCGGGGGGCCTCCTCCTCCTGCTCCTCATCGGCCTCGCCGCGAGCCGGCCATCGCTTGCGGCCATAGTCGCGGGCGCCACGGTGACGACCGTCGCGCTCGCCCTCGATGTACGTGACCCCGTCATGCTCGTGACCGTGGGGCTCGCGACCTTCGCCGCGCTCGCGAGCGGCCGCGCCCTGCTCCAAGGCCGCGCCGGCGGACACGTGGCGCACCTCGCCCTCGCCCTCCTCGCCGTCTCGGTGTGCGCCTCGACACGCTACAAACAGACCTTCGAGCTCTCGCTTACGCCCGGCCAGAGCGCCGAGCTCGGACCCTACCGCCTCGCCTTTCAACGCCTGACCCTGCGCGAGGAGCCGCACCGGCGCGCGCTCGAAGCCGAGCTCTATCTGCACACAGCCTTCGCAGAGCCGCTCCGCCTCACTCCCGCGCTGCGCTTCTATGCCTCGAGCGTCGAGCCCACGTCCTCCCCCGCGACCACCTACCTCGAGCACCGCGACGTCTACGTGGCGCTCACCTCGTTCAACCACGCAAAGAGCCGCGTCACGCTCACGGCGTCCTTGATCCCGCTCGTGCGTTACCTGTTTTGGGCCTTGCCCCTCATGCTCATCGGGATCGCCTTGGCCCTCTTTGGCCGCGACGTAAAGGAGCGGCGCCTGGCGCCCCCGGCAGGAATCGAACCTGCGGCTTACAGGGATTAGGAATCCCCAGCTCTATCCAACTGAGCTACGGGGGCGAGCACCAAAACCGCCGCGTCTCTTAAGCCTGGCGTCGAGGGGGGGTCAAGCCGGTTTGACCAAGCGCGCCCCATCCTATAGAGCATGGCCACCTTAAAAAGAGAAAAGAGATCCCGAAGATGCCAGTCGTAACCAAATCCGTCTCATACGGAGCGAGCTCCGTCCACCTCGAAACCGGCCACCTGGCCAAGCAAGCCTCTGGGGCCGTGCTGGTCTCCTCGGGAGGCACGAGCGTCCTCGTCACCGCGCAGGCGAGCAAAGAGCCGAAGGTGGGCATGAGCTTTTTGCCGCTCACCATCGAGTACCGCGAGAAGATGTCGGCCGCCGGCCGCATCCCGGGCGGGTTCTTTAGGCGCGAAGGGGCGCCGCGACAGACCGAGACGCTCACCGCGCGGCTCATCGACCGCTCGCTGCGCCCGCTGTTCGCCGAGGGCTGGGCCTGCGAGACGCAGGTCATCGCCAACGTGATCTCGTCCGACCCCGACCACGGCGCCGACGCCCTCGCCATGATCGGCGCCTCGGCGGCGCTCATGCTCTCTGACATCCCCTTTGCCGGCCCGATCGCGGGGCTGCGTGTCTGCCGTATCGACGGCGCTCTCGTCGCAAACCCGGCGCTCGCCGACATTACGCGCGCCGACATCAACTTGTTCATAAGCTGCACGCGCGACGCCGTCGTCATGGTCGAAGGCGGCGCCAACGAGGCGAGCGAGGCCGAGATCATAGACGCCCTGTCCTTCGCGCACCGCGAGGCCCAGGGGTTGATCGCGATCCAGGAAGAGCTCGCGCAACAGGCAGGCAAGCCGAAGCGCGTAGCTGCTCCCCCCGCGCGCAACGAGCTCGCCTTCGCCAAGGTCGGTGCCCTCGCCAAAGACGCGCTCGAAGCCGCCATGGCGAAGAGCGACAAGCAAGAGCGGGCCACGGCCAAGAGCGACGCGAAGCGCGACCTCGTGGCGCGGATCATCACCGAGGAGCCGAGCCTCGCCGAGACCCAAGCCGACATCGCGCGCGCGCTCGAAGAGCTCGAGAAGAGCCTCATGCGCGAGCAGGTCCTCGCGCATGGCCGGCGGCTCGACGGTCGCGGCCTCGACGAGATCCGGCCCATAAGCTGTGAGGTCGGGCTTCTGCCCGAGGTGCACGGCTCGGCCCTGTTCACGCGCGGCGAGACGCAGGCGCTCGTCAGCACGACCCTCGGCACCAAGATGGACGAGCAGCGCGTCGAGAGCTTGACCGGCGACTACACCCGGCCCTTCATGCTGCACTACAATTTCCCCCCCTACGCCACGGGCGAGGTCAAGTTCCTGCGCGGGCCGAGCCGTCGCGAGGTAGGCCACGGCATGCTGGCCGAGCGCGCGCTCGCGCCTTTGTTCCAAAAGAGCGAGGAGTTCCCCTACACCGTGCGGATGGTGAGCGAGATCCTGGAGTCGAACGGCAGCTCCTCGATGGCGAGCGTGTGCGGCGCCTCCCTCGCGCTCATGGACGCGGGCGTCCCCATGAAGGCCCCGTGCGCGGGCATCGCGATGGGCCTCATCAAAGATCAAACTCGCATAGCCGTCCTCTCGGACATCCTCGGCGACGAGGACCACCTCGGAGACATGGACTTCAAGGTCGCCGGCACCGAGCGCGGCATCACCGCCATCCAGATGGACATCAAGATCGCGGGCATCGAGCGCGAGATCCTCACGCGCGCCCTCGAGCAAGCGCGCCGCGGCCGCCTCCACATCCTCGGCGAGATGGCGAAGACCCTCGCCGAGCCGCGCGCGAGCGTCGCCGCGCACGCGCCGCGCTTCACGACCATCCACATCCGCCCCGAGCAGATCCGCGGCGTCATCGGCCCCGGCGGGCGCGTCATACGAGACCTCCGCGAGAAGACGGGGTGCGAGATCGAGATCGAGGACAGCGGCCAGATCCGCGTCGCGAGCAAGAGCCAAGAGAGCGCCGCCCTCGCGGTGAAGCTCATCGAGGAGATGACGCAAGAGCCCGAGATGAACCGCGATTACCTCGGCAAGGTGCAGCGCATCGTGGAGTTCGGCGCCTTCGTCGAGATCCTCCCCGGCGTGGACGGCTTGCTCCACGTCTCGGAGATGAGCCGCGAGCGCGTCGAGCGCGTCGAAGACCTGCTCGCCGAGGGCGATGAGATCGTGGTGCGGGTCATCGGCATCGAGCGCGGCAAGGTCCGCCTCTCACGCAAGGCCATCTTGCTCGACGAGCAAAACTCACGGGATTGAACGGCCGCGCCCAAAGAGCCGTAGCTATGACAGAGCCGGTGGACGCAAAGCCCGTCGCACCTCCCTCCCCCCGGATGGCCGAGCGTCCACCGGCTCTCTGGATCTCAGCGCTTGCGCGACAACTCCATGTCGATCCCTATCTTCACCTCGTCGCTTACGACCTTCGCCCCCTCGGCGATCGCGCCGAAAGATAGGCCGAAGTCCTGACCCCCAAGAGTTCACCCATAAACTCTATGGTCTTGGTGACGTCCTTGATGGTTAGATCGGCCTTCGCGACGAAGTCATCCCCCTTCCACACGATGGATCTAAGCTTCAACCTCATCGTCGGATACTTCGAGACGTCGAAGAAGTCGGCCGAGCGCAGGTGGTCATCACGCTTGGCTATACCCGTATCGATGCTCGCAACCTGCACCAAAGCTTCGAGCGCTGAGACCTTAGCCTCCTCGGCATTGGCCGTGATCGAGGCCTCGAACTTCTTGAACTCGCCGCGCACGTTGGAGATGCCGAGGTGCCTGACCGAGAAGGATATGTGACTATGAGCGGCGTCGAGATCCCACGCCACCTCCGCCGCGCCGAGCGCGGGAGGCACGAAAGAAGCGATCAACGCTACAAACAACGCCCGACCACGCATGGTGAGCCCCTCTTTATGTCTCCCTCGATGGAAGTTGGCGTCAGACGCACACCTCGTCAAGCCCGCGCCGGTTGACTCGCAGGGCGCTCCCCCTCATAGAGCGCCCTGATGGAAAAGAGCCCGACCACGCCGCCGCGCGACGAGCGCGTCGCCTTCTCCTCTTGGGCGACCTCGCAGATCCTCTCCTTTTTGAGCTTGCTCACAAAGCCCGTCATCGGCCCCGTCCTGCTCATGGCGCGGCGGCAATTCTGCTTCAAGGCCTGCCTGTGCGGCTTTTTGGTGATGTCGCTCGGCACGACCCTGGTCGTAGCCGTGCTCGCCATAGATCCGCTCGGCCTCGGCACCCGCCGCCACGAGGCACTGTGGCCGCTCGTGCTCCTCGTGCTCACCTTGGCGGGCTTTGCCACCGGCAAGGTCGCGCGCGGCGTCGGCGGGTTCGAATCCTACGTGGCGCTGCTTTTCACCACCGCCATCTTCTTCGTCCACCTGGCCAAGGGGTGGCACGTGATCTTGGCCTTCGGCGGCACCGATACGCTCTCGGCCTGGGACCTCGCCACGCGGCAGTCGCTCGGCGAGCGCTACTTCGGCGAATTCTGGACGCGCTCGGTCGCGCTCGTGGCCTCGTCGGGCCTCGTGCTCGCGATCTTCGGCGGCTCTTTGGCCTTCGTGCTCTTCGGCGACGACGGCAGAGCCGACACGCGCTTCGGCTACGAGTGGTTCATAAGCCGAAGGCACCTTGGCAACCCCGGCCACAAAACCATCCAGCTCACCACCCTGGTCTCCCTCATCGGCATCGCGCTCGGGGTCGCCGCCCTGGTGGCGGTCACCTCGGTCATGAGCGGCTACCAACAAGAGATCCGCGACAAGCTCCTCTCCACGAACCCCCACTTGATCATCCAGAAGTACGGCGTCGACTTCGTCGAGCACGCGAAGATCGAGTCCAAGATCCGCGCCACCACCGAGGGCATCGAGGCCGCCTCGCCCTTCGTCTTCAACGAGGCCATGCTGAGCCACGGCGCGCACGGCCTCACTATCCTCATAAAAGGAGTGGACCCGAAGACCGCGGGCACGGTCACCCACGTAGAGCAGAACCTCTGCGTCATGACCCGCGAGGGCACGTGCGCGCGCGACCCGGCGCAGCAGCAAGACCTGCGCGCCCTCCTCGCCCCGCAAGGCGCGCAGCCCGGCATCGTCCTCGGCCTCGAGCTCTTGCGTAAGGCCGGCCTCGAGGTCGGCGACCAGGTGCTGCTCACGACCCCGGTCGGCGTCGCCATGGCGCGCGGCAACGCCCCGCGGCGCCTCCAGTTTCGCGTCACAGGCGCGTTTCGCTCGGGTATCCACGAGTTCGACAGCCGCCTCGCCTATCTCGAGCTCGGCACGGCGCAGCACTTGCTCGGCATGGGGGAAGCGGTGACCGGTCTCGAGCTCAAGGTGTCAAACCCCGATGGCGTCGACCTCATCGCCAAGGCGGCGCTCGACGCCATCGGTCGTTATCCCTATCGTGCCCTCGACTGGCGCGAGCTCAACGCCACCATCTTCACCGCGCTCAACTTGCAGAAGATCGTGATGTTCCTCGTGCTCACCTTCATCGTCATCGTCGCCGCCTTCAACATCGCCTCGACCTTGTTCATGGCCGTGGTCGAGCGCGCGCACGAGATCGCGGTGCTCAAGTCGATGGGCGCGCGTGACGCGAGCATCCTCAAGATCTTCGTCGTACAGGGCTGGATAGTCGGGGTCCTCGGCACGGCGCTCGGCGTCTTGCTCGGCCTCCTCTTGTGCGTGGTGCTCGCCGAGGCGAACCTCAGCATCGCGGCCGACGTATATATGGTGGACTCGCTCGAGGTCCGTGTGCGGCCAGCGGAGATCGCGGTGGTCGTCTTGGCGACATTGGTCATCGCCCACCTGGCGAGCATCTACCCCGCCTTGAAGGCCGCCCGCGAGCGCCCGGTGGACGCCATGCGCTACGAGTAATGGAGCCAAGAAGGGGAATCGAACCCCTGGTGTAAGCTGTTGATGTTTCATGATATTCCGTCCTCGCCCTGGAGGAGTTACCGCCAAAGTTACCGTCACGCGTCAGCGATCCCTTTAGTACTTCTGTTGAGCTTTCAGTACGGCCTGGGCGAAGGCCGAGACCATGTTGTCAAGTGCACCGACTGCCTGGTCCACCACGACCTTTGCGCCGCCATATCCGTGATTCGACTTACTCCATACCGTCACGGCGCCTGTCGATCCATCTGCGAGCTTCGTTATATCGAGTAGCGAGACTTGCATGCTCCACGGGTAAAAATACGTCTCGCTAATGTGTAAGGAGCTGACCTCTATCATGAGTGTGTGCGCGTAGACTCCCGCTCGTTCGGCGTCCGCTCGCGAATCATAGACCGCGATTCCGGCCGTCTTCAGCACTCCACGCACACGTGCCTGGGCGGACGAAGCAGTAAATCCACCGTCAGTCGCTATCGGCCCGTCGGACTCCGTGAGAAGGATCACGCCGCGCACCATAGACAGTCCGAAAGGGAGATTGGTCGTTGTCGACGATGACGCAGGGGCGGCGACAGCCCCTTGCTCAAGGGTCGGCAAAACGTACGACTCGCCGGCCCAGCGAGGAGGAGAGGACCGCAGCCGCGAGATGAAGTCGGCCGCGACTGCAAAGTTGAGGTTCTGTGAGTCTCGCAAGTAGACCGTTGTGATACC
>CAYXQW010000003.1:2547-17354 GCA_964466695.1 uncultured Bdellovibrionales bacterium | reverse complement strand
CGCCCGAGGGTCCCACGATGGCGATACCGTCGCCGGCGCGCACCGTCATGTCGAACAGCCCGCCGCCGCTTGAGCCGGGAGAGATCGCTGCAGTTGTTTGGACAACAGTGCGCGCAGGATTCCCCGGGAGGCCCGATACGATGCCCTCTGACAACGTCTGCTCTAGGCCACGCGGTGCACCGATTGCGTATACCTGTTCGCCGATTCGCACGGTGCCAACAGGTCTTGTACGCACAGCACGGAGACCGAAATTCTCGTCCCGTCTGAGTAAAACACTCAGGAGCGCCAAGTCGTGGGCCTCGTCCGCGGCCTGCACCTCTGCGCGCCATGTGTTCTTGCCCTGGCGCACCAAAACGAACCCCTGACTGTCAGAGACGACATGGTTGTTGGTCACGACCTCGCCATCGCCTACAACGACGCCGCTACCATAGCTTCGCCCCGAACCCGTGTTAGCCTCTACGATGACAACGGAAGGCGAGACCCTTTCAAACAGAGTCGCTGGATCGACACGACGGCCCGCGCCAGCTTGTGCGGGATGAACCGAGACAACGCAAAGCAACAGGTCAGCAAGGATGAGTGGAGCCTTCATGAAGCCTCCCTCCTGGACTGTTGAGATCCTCGATCTTTAGTCTACCCTACGTAACGACGAGGCCACATTGATCTACATCTTACCGAGGGGCGCGCGGTCAGGACGCCGATCGATGCGTGTCAGCCGCTCGGTTCGCCGCATCAACAATCTCTGCCTTTGCGTCGGCAATGACGTGTGGCGGCACACCGAAGGCCTGATACACCGAGGCACAAAGCCCAAGCGCGTCCGAGATTGCGGTGCTCGCGTCGTTCTGGGACGGTTCACCGACGTCCCTTGCCTCAACCCGAATGAGGCGGTCGAACGTAGCCCTGAACGGGACCGCCCATGCGGCATTCTGCAGGACCGGCAGTCCGTGTCGCCGCGCAAAAAGGATGAACGAACCGGTGTCCACGTAAGGCACCGATGTCTGCACATGGTCGCTCTTGAGGCGCACGCGAAACGGTCCCTGGTCAGTATCTTCCGCTCGGAGCAAACGGTACTCAGAACGCCACTCGCCCCGACCGACAAGGCGCAGGCCTCGCCCAACGTAGTAGCCTTCTGGCGCGGGCAGTCGGTCGCGTCGGAAGCTGAATCGTGCCCGCGTGGCGGTCGCGTGTCGTTTCATCGCTCGACCTCGCCCGCCGCCTTCTCGATGAGCGCGCGAATGTCCTCAACCCGCCATGCCGTGATGCGTGGGCCGAGCTTCACCGCCTTGGGGAACCGCCCGGCCTTGATGCCAGCCCACCACGTCGACTTGCCGACAGGGATGATCGGCGGGATTGGGGGATCCGCGCGCAGATCTCCGACGATCTGCACAAGCCTCAAGTAACCAGTCTCAGGAAGATGCATGACGATTGCTCCCGTCCGTTTGAGTTTGGAGCAATCTTGGCAAGCGCAGAGAGAAATAGGGCCGAGTTAGGCGAGCCGAATTCCTAATTAGGAATCCTTGGGGGACTCCCGTTGCTCGTACTCTTTGGCGTCGGTGAGAATCTTCCGTACAGTGTCGTCACTCACGCCATGGCCGATCGCATTCGTCATCATTTCTATATCTCGGGCCAAACCACGATCGGAAAGGTCGCGTTTCAGCCCCCTTTGGATGAGCGCAGCGATCACCTTGTGCAAGGTAGCCTTCTCCCTGTTGCCCAATGCCTTCTCTTGCTCGAAGACTGCACCTTGCGCGGCTCGCGGCTTCTCGCTCGGCGCCAGCGGCTTCATGTCGGCTAGGTGATCAGGCATCCACCAATCCAGCGACTTCGCCCAAACAGCGAAGTCGCACAAGCGAACGGTGCTGAGGCTCCTAGTCGTGGCGAAGCGAATCGTAGGGATGGCGCCTCTCGATCCGCAATTGGCTTCAGCGATCTTACGCCGTCGCTTGAATTCGGGCGGGCAACGGCTGTCGGTTACTAGGCCGGGCACATGGACCCTGCTCCGGTCCAACTGCTCCGGGTCAATGTCACACGACAAGGCAACCGCATCCTGAAGCGTGACCTCGGGGATGTACCGGTACGTGTTCCAATCCGCCGGCCTTAGTCCGCCGCGGTAGTTGGGCGATGCGAGTGGCGATCTGCCGTGCGACGCCATCATGCTGCGCAACTCTTCCGGAATCGACCAGGGCGGGGATTGCTTCTCCTGTGACCACCGCACGAATTGGGGCAGATCGATCTTGCTGAACCTGGGGCCAAGCACCTCCTCGATTGACTCGTCAAGGTCAAACCGATGGCCGTGCGACTCGAATAGGGGACCCTTCGGGCCAAGATTCTGAAGGGCAATCTCCCTTCTCTTCTCGTACTCGTCGTGGCCATCCCAGCTTTGGAGTAGATGGCCATCGAGAGTCTTCGCCGGGCCATGCGAGAGAATCTTCTCGTCGGTCTCTCTCGGTTCGACGTCGCACGACAGCGCAACCGCTTCCCAGACTTTCGCCCGCGGTACATTGCGCCAATAGCTCCAATCGGGTTTTGATAGTTGCCTCCGCCTCGTCCTCCGACCAGCCTTCTTGGCTCTCCCACTCATCACGTGCCCTTTCCACGCACCCTCGCGAAGAAAGGCCGCGCCAGCCGGGCAAGGGACTCGGTTTTCGCCCCGTCGGGCTAGGCGCGGCCTAGTCTCTCATCCAATCTGCCTTAGCGGCATCGTCTTCACGCCGGCCCGCAACTTGTCGAGGTAGTCGGCCCATGCCTGCATCATCCGCCGCCGCTCGGGCAGGTGCTCGGCGTAGTTGTACGCGGCGCGAACGGCGTTGCGCTCGGCGTGCGCAAGCTGGCGCTCTATGGCATCGCGGTTCCAGCCCTGTTCGTTCAGCAGCGTTGACGCCATGCTGCGGAAACCATGCCCGGTGATCTGATCCTTCGCGAACCCGAGCCGCCGCAGGGCCGCATTCACAGTGTTCTCGCTCATGGGGCGCAGCCTGCCACGCAGCCCGGGGAACACGTAGGCGCCGGTCCCGGTGAGCGGGTGCAGCTCGCGCAGGATGGCGACAGCTTGCCGCGATAGCGGCACAACGTGTTGCTCGCGCATCTTCATTTTGCCGGCAGGGATGCGCCACTCGGCCGCGTCGAGATTGATCTCGGACCATTCAGCGCGGCGCAGCTCACCGGGACGCAGGAACACGAGCGGAGCGAGACGTAGGGCGCACTTGGTCACGAATGACCCCTGATAGCCGTCCATGGCGCGCAAGAGATCGCCGATCGCGATCACGTCTGTCATCGAAGCATGGTGAGTCGTCCGCACCGGCGCGAGGGCGCCGCGCAGATCTCCAGAAGGGTTTCTATCCGCGCGACCCGAGGCGACCGCGTACCGAAAGACTTGCCCACAGTTCTGCAGGACGCGGTGCGTGGTCTCGCCAGCGCCACGACTCTCGACACGGCGCAGCACCGTCAACAAATCCTGGGCCGTCAGATCGCAAATCGGCCGCCCCCCGATCCATGGGAACACGTCACGCTCGAAGCGCCGCAGGACGCGGGCGCCATGGCGAGGGGTCCAGTGGGGCGAGAACTTGGCGAGCCATTCGCGAGCCACGGCCTCAAAACTGTTTTCGGCGCGCTTGGTGCCCTCGACCTTCGCTGCTTTGCGTATGGCTCCGGGGTCGACGCCGTTGGCGATCTGTCGACGAGC
The DNA here is from genome assembly GCA_964466695.1 of uncultured Bdellovibrionales bacterium. Classification (GTDB taxonomy): domain Bacteria; phylum Myxococcota; class XYA12-FULL-58-9; order XYA12-FULL-58-9; family JAFGEK01; genus CAYXQW01. Next base: position 13,675 of record CAYXQW010000003.1, on the reverse strand, counting down.
GTTATCGCGTCGCTCTCTGGCCATACTCAGAGTGACATCCGGGTAGACGCCCATGGAAAGCGTCTTGCGCTTGCCCGTAAAACGGTAGTCAAAGCGCCACCACTTTCCGCCCGAGGTGGTCACGAGCAGGTACAAGCCGCCCTGATCGCTGAGCTTGGCGGGCTTGCCAGAGGATTTCGCCTTGCGGATCGCGGTATCGGTAAGCGCCATGACAGTGACTCCCGACGGTAACTATTCCCAAAAAAGGAGCGAGTTACCGTCAAGGTTACCGTCAGCGGTTGTCGGATGTCAACGGACCGAGCGGGACGCCTCGGGCCAATATCCAAGCCCTTCCTGTCGTGTTTTCAACCTACTTCGGATGATGCTGGACGGTGCCGGATTGAAGGATGGAGCCAAGAAGGGGAATCGAACCCCTGACCTGCTGATTACGAATCAGCTGCTCTACCGGCTGAGCTATCTTGGCTCGCGGGGCCAACTAACAAAGGGACGAGAGCCTGTAAAGCACCTGGCACAACTGACGCGATGCTTGATCCATCTGCAGGCGAAGCGATACATTAGCGCCCTCACCCTCCTGCCAGGGACAAGCTATGCAAGATTTCACCACATTGATGAAGAGCTTCTTCGCGGAGATAGGGCCTGCGAATCCCAAGTCAGCCGAGCTCGACATCGTCGTCTGCCTCGAGCTCACCGACGTTCCCGGCAAAGCCTGGTCCATAGATTACCGCAACAAGAAGCGTGGTGCAGTGCAGGAAGGCAAAGACCCCGCAGCAGTAGCGACCATCAGGATGAAGTCCGCCGTATTAAACGAGATCTTGAGCAACCGTCAGCAAGCGCGCAGCATCACAAAAATGAAATCTGCGGCCGGGGACATCACCGTCATCGGCGACATGACCGCAGCCTCCCGTTTTCGCAAGGTGCTCTCTCCGACTCACGGCTAGCGCCCAGGCTCAGTGGCTCCGCTGATCCGGGCACGTTTGCGTCCCTCATGACAAAACCGCGGCGAGCAGCTCCCTGGCGATCTGTTCGAGACTGCCCGCGGCGAGTAGCTGCGCGTTCGACAACGTGACGCCGATTCGGCGGTGCAGGCTCATGCCAAGCTCGAGCGTCATGAGCGAATCGAGACCAAGGTCCTTGAGGCTGCGCGAACGATCGAGCTTTCCAGGCGGGCACCGCAGGACGGCTGCCAACTCGGCGGCGAGGATGTCACAGAGCAGATCCGCGCGCTCTGGCTCGGCGGCAGCCAAGAGCTCGTCGCGTACGTGGTGCTCCAAATGAGCGTCGGCGGGGATCAACGCAGCGAGACGCGAAGGCAAGCGCCCACCTCGAGCGAGGGTGGGCCAATCGATGTCGGCGATGGCTACCTGAGCACTGTCACCGCCTAGCAGCTCGCCAAGGCACTCGAGCGCCAGGTCGGCCGACATGGGCCGGATGCCCATGTGGTCGAGTTGCGTTGCGACGCGTCGGTCGCGAGCCAAGACCCCCGTGTCGCGGATCGCTCCCCAGTTAACCGACAGCGCGGGCAAGCCCATGCCTCGACGTTGATGCGCGAGCGCGTCAAGGAAGGCATTCGCGGCCACGTAGTTGCTCTGCCCCGGCTGACCCACGAGCGCTGACACCGACGAGAACAGGACGAAGTGCTCAATCGTAGGTATGCCAAGACTAGCTTCGTGCAAGTGCCAGGCACCCAAGGCCTTGGGTGCAAGGACCTGCGCCAAAGTGGCCACCGTCTGCTGCTCGATGGGGGCGTCGGCGAGCAGAGTGGCCGCATGAAAGATGCCGCAGAGCGGTGGGGTGCCTCCGGCAAGGTCGGCGATGCACTTCTCGACCTCATCGAGGTGCGTCACGTCCAACGCCCGCACCACCACCTCGGTAGCCATAGAGCGCCATTCCTCACGCACTTCGGCTAGCTCGGGCGCGGCGTCGCCCCTGCGACTCACCAGCACTACCCGGGCAACGCCCAGATGGCCTAGCCACAACCCCAGCCTGAGGCCGAAACCACTGGTTCCTCCGGTGACGAGATAGGTGGCATCGCGGCGCAAACGCGCAACAGGGGTTGAGTCGACGACGGTCAGCTCCGGCCCGCACGTGGGGAACGCGACATGCGTGCGCCGGGCGGGCGTACCATCGTTTGGCGGCGCCCGGAGCTGGTCGAGCTCAGAGACCGTCACGACACTGGCGGGTGGAGCACTCGATGGTTGCTCGCCGCGCGCCTGCTCAAACAACCGCTGCATGTCGTCATGCCCGCAGGTGAGCGCGGCGAGGAAGTCCGCGTGCACGTAGCTCGCATTGGAGCGCACCGCAGCCAGCGTTAGAGGCGAGGCGGAGAGATCGACGTACTGGCCGGCGCTCTGCAGCGCTGCGAGCAGGTGCAACCGCCGCTGCCCCAAAGCGGCGCTGAGCACGCAGGTGGGGGTCAACTCAGCGAGGAGAGGCACGAGCGCGGCTTCGTCGGTTGCTGTCTGCAGTTGCCAACCTCGTGGTGTCGCACCGAGTGAGGTCGCTTGCTCGGGCCGACAAATCACCGTCACTCGCTTGGCGCGTGCCGCGGCGAGCTCGGCAAGTGGTGGCAAGAGATCTTGTGCGATCTCGTCGATGACAACGACATCCCGAGGGCCGAGGCGGGCGGCGCGGTCAACGAGAAACAGCGCCTCGATGCGTGCAGCGGCGTCGAGGGCTTCTCGTACGTCGCCGGCCTCGCCGAGCACGCTCGATGCCTGCATGGTGACGAAGCTCTGCAGTGGCGCACCCGGCACCAAACAGACCACGCGGGTGTTCAGCGGCGGGAGCGCGACGCCCGGACTTGCGCCGCTCGCGACGAGCGTGCCGACCATGGCGAGGGTGCGGCATGGACCGCCGTTGATGAGGCGTGTTGCGTCAACGACTTCGACCCTGATCTCCACTTCACCGCAGGCGGGCGGGCGGCGCCGCGCAAGGCAGAGGCGAGCCGGATGAGAGTCCGAGATCTCGAGGCTGACGGGCTGATTGTTCTGCACCCGCCGCAGCAAAGGTGACACTGCATCTCGGATTGGACCCCAGCGGAGAACCAGGCGTTCACCCTGGTCATAGCGGACGTCGCTCTCGTCCGTCGCGCTCATGAGCTCCAAAACCGCCGTAGCCACTCGCTCGGCGCTGTTGCCCGGGCCCAAGTCCACAACGCGGCATGAGAGGCTCGGCTGCTCGCTGGAGATCACCTGAGCAAGGCCGGGTAAGACGGACCATGGCAGACCGGCCGGGTCACCTCCCGGGCCGCCGTATAGTCCCTCGCCCCCTAAGACCAAGCGCCAATGCCGCGCCGCGCCGCTGGCCAATAAATGACGAACGACCGCAAGTCGCTCCTCGCAGGCCTGCGCCAGCTCCGACACCTCGGGATTAACACCGAGCGAGAGGAGATCGAGCACGCCGAGCGGCGTGGTCGCCAGCGCATACTTGGCGCCAAGAGCCGACAGCGCCTCGTGGAGCTTCGGACCGAGAAGCGAGCCCGGCTTGGCGTGGATGAGGGTGTGGCCCACCCCACGCTTGTGCAGCGCCGCGCAGGCTTGATGCCCGGCTTCCTCGTCGCCCGACAACACCAGACAATGCGCGAGCGCGGCGGCAGGTGCTTCATGAGCAAGCGCCATGGGCTCCCAGGTTGGCGCGTAGACGAGCGAGCGCCGTCGCACGCTCGCTTCGCGGCCAGCGCGCCGGTACTGCAGACCCGCGATCGTCACCATCACCTGCTGCTGCTCATTGCAGATCTCGAGGTCGCAGGTGATCTCGTCGGACGACGCGTGTGTCACCTCACCATAGCAGCGCAAGCTCGCGCCCACCTCGCCATACCACTCGAGTCGCTCGAGGCGCGCGGGCAGGAAGAGCGAGCCACGCAGGTCCTCGTCATCGGCCACGAGCCCCATGACCGCCTGCAGGCAACCATCAAGGAGAGCCGGCGCCAGGAGAGTGTTCTTCGCCCCGCTGCCGTCGTCAGGTAGCGCTACACCGGCGATGAAATGGCGCGCATCAATAACCTTGAGCCAGCGCAGGGTCCTCATACTCGGACCGTATGCCAGGCCCACGGCAGCCAGGCGCCGGTAGATGGCGGCGGCGGCGCGAGTCGGCGCAGCTTCAGACGCGCGGGCTCGGCTTGGTCGCGAAACGGCGGTCGCTGGCAGCGGCTCGATTTGCATAGCGGCGTGCAGTTGCCAGTCTCGTTTGCCGCGCTCGCCACCGAATATCCGGAGCGCCTGGTCACGAGGATCGAGCACGCTGCGCACTATCTGTGCCCGCTCCTCTTCGATGGGCAGCAGTTGCGCAAATTGCACGGCTGATAAACGGCACCCGCTGCCTGGCCAGCGCTCGCGAGCAACCCACAGGCCGGCTTCGATGAAGAAGGCGCCGGGCACCACGACTCGATCGCCGACCCGATGATCCCAAACGAACGGCACCATCTCGCACGTGAGGTCCATGTCCCAGGCTGGTAGCGGTCCACCATCTTCCTCATCGAGACACGCGGGCCGGCCTTCGCTGCTCAAGCGGCGCTGACGCATCTTCCATGACTCGCGCCAGTACCGCTCGCGTTGCCATGGATACGCCGGCAACCGGATGAAGCCCGCGGTAGGTGGCGCGACTTGGCGCAAATCGAGCGGTACGCCGAGCACGTGCGCGCTAGCGATGGTGTCGAGAATGGCTTGCTCTTCGTCCATGTCGCGCCGTAGCGTAGAAACGTGCGCCGGGTGATAGCCGATGGCCGTCGCCGACTCCTGACACGCCGCGCGCAAGACAGGATGGGGAGCGATCTCGAGGAGAATCATCTCTTGCTCGCGCAGCAGCCGCTGCAGCGTCTCGCAAAAGCGCACCGGTTGGCGCGCGTTGTGCCACCAGTACTCGGCACAGAGCTCGTCGCCGTTTACCTGCCGAGCGAAAGCCGTTGAGTACATCGGGGTATGTACGGCCCGTGGCGTAATCCCGGCCAGCGATCCCTTGAGCTCGGCCGCGATGCCGTCGAGATGGGCGCTGTGGTAGGCGACCTCGACCCCCAGAGGACGACAGAACACGGCGCGGGCCTCGAGGTCGGCGGCGATGCGGTACAGTCGCCCCTTGTCACCCGACAGCGTTATCGACTCCGGCCCGTTGACGGCGGCAATTGACACTGCATCGCCGAGATAGGGCCGGCAGGCCTCCTCTGAAAGCCCCACGGCGAGCATGCCGCCTTTGAGCGCGGCACAGCGTTTCTGCAGCCGACTTCGCTCATAGACTACGCGAACGGCTTGCTCGAGCGACAAAGCCCCGGCTGCCCACGCCGCGGCGACTTCACCCACGCTGTGCCCGAGCACCGCTGCCGGCCGGATCCCGTGGTGGTTGAGTAGAGCCGTCAAGCCGACTTGGATCACGAAGTTGGCTGGCTGCGCCACGTCTGTGCGGTGAATGCGTGATTGATCCACAGCCAGTCTGAGCTCATCGACGACTGACCAGCCACAGAGCTCTAGAAAAAGTCGATCGCATTCATCCACGGCCGCACGAAACGCCGGCTCCTTCTCGTAAAGCCGGCAACCCATCAGAGGCCGCTGCGGTCCCATGCCGGAGAAGATGAACGCAACCCGACCCGCAGCCTCGGTGCGTACACGCGACTCACGCATGCCGACGAGGACGTAGCCTTGTGTCGCCGCCTCGAGTCGCGTGGATAACTCATCTCGATTCCGTGCCACGATCGCCAGGCGCCAAGGGTGGTGTGAGCTTCGGTGGGCGAGCGTGCTTGCGAGCTTCTTCAGGGAGAGGCCAGGGCTTGACGCGACGGCGGCGTGTAGCTGCTGCGCGCGGGCGCTGAGCGCCTCGTTGCTGCTTGCCGAGACGGCAAAGAGCTTGGGTCGCTCGTCGTCTTCGTCCGCTGCCTCCGTCGAGGTGTCCGGTCCGGAGCCCAGGATCACGTGAGCGTTGCTGCCTCCGTAGCCAAAAGAACTGACACCCACCACCAGATCTCCGCTGGCGGGCAAGGACTGGATCTGGGTTGGCACTCGCAGGGCCGGCCCGAAGTTGAGGGCAGGGTTTTCACGCTCGAAATGCAGATTGGCCGGCACCTGCCGGTGCTGCAAAACGAGCACGGCTTTGAGCAGCCCGGTGACCCCCGAGGCCGCTTCGAGGTGTCCGACCGCGGTCTTCGCCGATCCGAGCCAGCAGGGCTGACCGTCGTGCTCCCCGAGCAGATCCGCGAGGGCTTCGACCTCAGCCCGGTCGCCGGCTTGCGTACCCGTGCCGTGCGCTTCCACATAGACCAAGCGGCTAGGTGACACGCCGGCACGGGCATACACTGCGCGCAAGAGGTCACGCTGAGCTTGAGGATTCGGTTGGGACACGCCGAGCGTGCGGCCGTCTTGGTTGACACCCGTGTCGATGATTACCGCGTCGATGCGATCACCGTCAGCCTGAGCACGAGCGAGCGGCTTGATGATCACGGCGCCCGCGCCTTCGCCTCGCACGTAGCCGGCGGCTTGCGCGTCGAAGGCTCGGCACCGGCCGTGGGCCGCGAGCAAACCTGCTTGCGATAGCAGCGCCGAGATCTCGGGGCGGAAGATGATGTTGACACCGGCGACCAGCGCTTGGTGGCAATCGCCTCGGCGAAGGCTGGAAATCGCATAGTGCAGCGCGGTGAGTGACGATGAGCACGCCGTGTCGATAGACAGGCATGGCCCGCGTAAATCGAGCACGTTGGCGATGCGACTCGACAGGATCGTCAGGGTGACATTGACTGCCGAGTGACTATCGAACAGCTCCGGGCTGCAGAGTTGGGTGAGGAAGTTATCGAGCAAGAAACCGCCGACGAAGACGCCGGTCGACGAGCCGGCGAGGCCGTCCCGTCGCTGTCCGGCGCTCTCAAAAGCCTCCCACGCGACCTCGAGCAGAAGTCGCTGCTGGGGGTCCATCGACTCGGCTTCGATCGGCGAGATGCCGAAGAAGGCGGGGTCAAACGCGGTGATGTCCTGGCGCAAGAAGCCGCCGTAGCGGGTGATGATCCGCCCCGGAACGCGTCCAGACGGATCGTAGTACTTCCTTAGGTCCCAGCGGTTGCGTGGCACCTCGCTGATCGCGTCCTTGCCTTGGACCAACTGCTGCCAGAAGAGGTCTGGGCTGTCTGCGCCACCGGGGAGACGGCAAGCCATGCCAATAATAGCGACGGGCTCAACAACCGATCGCTGTCGCGATAGTTCCATAGTGATCTCCAGAGGAAGTCAGGGCGGCGCCGACTTGATCACGCCGGCAACGCTACTGACTGCGGGTGCAGGCCAAGGCAAGGACGCATGCTCGGCAAGCAGCACCCGTAATCGCAGAGACACCTCGGCGGGCAATGCCCGATAGAGCAGCAAGTCTTGGCTCACGCAACGGCCCACAATCTCGAAGGTCGCCGCCAGCTCACCGCTGTGCGCTTTGAGGACGAAGTGCAGGAGATGGATGTCCTGGTCCGTAAGGCTCAACAGCCGCGTGTGGAAGTGCAGCTCGTCACGCGCGAGCGCCCCTATGGGCCAGTGTGCATAACATTGCGTGGCGACCAAATCCCAATCGCAGGCCGCGGGCACGCTGATGAACTGTCGTGAGGCCGCATCGGCCAAGTATGACAGATTTCGCACGCCCAGGTGCCCGAGCCGACCAACCTCGTCGGGGTCCACTGATGCGACGTGCGTCAGCGGCAGAGCAGTGAGCTCTGCGCTCGTGGGCCGGCGCGTCGGCGGAGCGTGCAAGCAGAGCTGCGGCGGCGGCCAGGGCAAGGCCTGGTGCTTACGAAAGAGCGCCTGCATGCGACCTACGCTACGCTCGTCGTGCGGATGAGGCGCCTGCGTTGCGGGGTCGATGCAACCAGCCGTGACCTCGATCAGCGCCAGCGGCCTACAGGTCGTGCGCTCTACCAAGAAATGCAGGAGTCGAGCCGTGCAGTCGGTGAGCTGCGTCAAACGTACGCGCAGGGCCAGCTCTTTACCCTCGGTGAGCCATGAACAGGTGTTGTCTCCGCGCAGCCACGTCATGCGGAAATTGGAGAGAAAATAGTCCCCGAGCTCGGAACCCGAGAGGCTATTACTCAACTTGCTGGCCGCAATCGCCAGCCGTTTCATATACCAGCCCACCCCCATTGCGCGCAGCCTGTCCCGCCTGGGGGTTTTCAGCGTGGGCTCATACATAACCGGCAACTGGCGACAATCAATGCTTGGGCCGAAGGCGCTCATAGTGACTGCATCACCCTAGCACCGCCGCAACAGACGCGGAAGCTTGCCTGTCGCGACCCGCGATGCGGAACTATTGACGATCCCGACCATCCCAAGCCATGGTGACCCTTATGGCTTTGGAACTAGACACCTTACGCAAACAAGTCGACGACGCGCTCGCAGCGCACCGCGTGGCCGACGCGGTCGCCTACCTCGCCGAGATGTGCGTCCGCGTCCCCGAGGATCGACATCAACGGACCGCGCTCGCTATCGCCCTCGGCGACGCGGGCAACCCCGCAGGCGCCCTCAAAGCGCTGCGCGCCCTGGCCGACAGGCTCGCGCACCGCGGCTTCTTGCTCGGCGCCATGGTGGTGATCCGCCACGGCCTCGAGCACGCCCAAGAGGACCCCGGCCTCTTCGCCACCTTGCGACGCCTGCACGTGCGCGGCGTCCGCGCCAAGGCCGGCAAGCTCCCCGTACCGCCGCCTTTGCAACCCCGCGCCGCGGTGCCGGCCGGCGGCAGCGCCACAGAGCTCCTCGCGCTCGACGTGCCTGCGCGCCTTACGCGGGCGACCGAGATCGCTTGCGACCTCGGCCCCGCGGGGCCCCCCGTACATCCCCTCCCCATGCCGCTCTTCAGCGAGCTCGCCGAGGAAGCTTTCCTCGAGACCGTAAAGAAGCTCAGCTACCGGCGCCTCGGCACCGGGGCTACCTTGCTCGTCGAAGGCGAGCCCGGCGACAGCCTCTTCATCGTGGTGAGCGGGCAGATCACGGTGAGCAAAGGAGGGTCAGAGCTCGCCACCCTGGGCTCGGGCAGCGTCCTCGGCGAGATGGCGATCATCACCGGGGCCCCGCGTTCGGCGACGGCCGTGGCTAAAACCGACGTCGAGGTGTTCGAGCTTTTGCGGCGCGACGTCGAGCAGCTCGCGCGCGAAAAGCCGAGCGTGGCCGAGGAGCTCGTGACATACGCGCGCAAGCGCCTCGTCGCCAACGTCCTGCGGACCTCCGCCTTGTTCTCCCGCTTCGGTGAGGAGGATCGCTACGCCCTGCTCGATCGCTTCTTGCGCAGAGCCCACGCCCCTGGCACCGACATCATCACGCAAGGGGCGGCGGGAGAGGGGCTGCACGTGATAGTCACCGGGGAGGTGCAGGTGAGCGTGCGCAAAGACGAGGGGGAGCCTCTGGTGGTGGCCAACCTCGGCGCCGGCGAGGTCTTCGGCGAGATCTCCTTGCTGCATGACCGGCCCACCACGGCCACGGTCACCGCGCGCGGCCAGGTCACGACCTTGTTCTTACCGAAGACCGCTTTCATGGAGCTCGTGGCGCAAAATCCAGCCGTGCGCGACTACCTCGCGACGCTCGGCGAAGGGCGCCTCGAGGCTTCACGCAAGGCCGCCGCCGAGACCGAGGTCATCGACGCCGACGACCTCATCGTCTTGTGACGAGAACGATGAGCGAACGCGCGCAAGACCGAGGCATCATCCTGGCGCCGTCGATGTTGGCGGCGGACTTTTCTCGCCTCGGCGAGGAGGTCGTCGCCATCACTCGGGCAGGGGCCGACTGGATCCACCTCGACGTGATGGATGGCCGCTACGTACCGAACCTCACCTTCGGTCCCCCCGTGATCGCGGCCATGCGCCGTCACTCCGAGCTGCCCTTCGACGCGCACCTCATGGTCGAAGCCCCGGAGATGCTGCTCGCGGCTTTTGTCGAGGCGGGGTGCGACCACATCACGGTGCACCCCGAGGCGACCTTGCACCTGCACCGCACGCTCGGCCTCATCGCGGAGCTCGGGGCGCGCGCCGGGGTAGCCCTCAATCCCGCGACGCCGATCTCGGCCATCGAGCATGTAACCGAGCTCATCGAGCTCGTGCTCGTCATGTCGGTGAACCCGGGCTTCGGCGGCCAGCACTTCATCCCTTCGGCGGTGCCGAAGATCCGCGAGTTGAAGGAGCTGCTCAAAAGCAAAGGCAGCACCGCGAAGATCGCGGTCGACGGCGGCGTCAGCGCCGCGAACATCGGCGAGCTCGCCGCGGCCGGCGCCGAGGTGTTCATCGCCGGCACGGCCGTCTTCGGCACCAAAGACTACGCAAAGACGCTCGCGCACATGCGGGCGAGCGCGCGGTGATTCGCGCGTGACGGCGGCGCGCGCTATACTCGAAGACATGCGGATCTTGACGGCGGCACTCGCGACGCTCGTGGTCGCGAGCGGCGGCGATGCCCTTGGGCAAAAACGGCGAGAGGGAGACACCGAGACCAAGGCCTTGCGCATAGAGCTCCCGCGCGCGGTGGCTTTCGGCGAGATCAAGGTCGCGCCGGGCAAGTACCTCATCGGGCTGTCGGACGCCGGCCTGGCGCTCATCATCGAGGACAATATGTTCACCACCGCCACCGTGCCCGTGCAGCGCCACGAGGCGGTAGCTGCGGTGAAGGAGCCGAGCGTGCGCGTGATCATGCGGCAAAAGATCCTCGAGATCCGCATCGCCATCCGCAACACCCGCCTCGTGGCGCGCGGCACCGTGCTCGCGAACGCGGCCAACGCGCGATCCGTGGGCTACGAGCGCAAAGACGAGCCCGACCTCGAGCGACACATGGCGAATCGACCGAGCGATATGGTGCTCTTGGCCGCGTCGATCGAGCGCCACATAGGGAGCGTCAAACACTGCGGCGAATCGGCCGTGCGCCACCGCTTCGCGAGCGACGACCCGCGCTTCGCCCGTTGCCTCTGCCCCATCGTCGCGAAGTGGCGCCTGCCCAAGCTGAAGCTACCGCTGCGCGCGCATCGCGTGCTCGTGCCCGAACGAGCTGGCATGTCTCTCTCGGTGGCGACCGACGGTCACCCCTACGACTGCCGCGTTTGGGTCGGCGCCACCACCACGGAGCTGCCCGAGGACGCCCCCGCGCCCGCCCCCGTCACCATCGTACCGGCCACCACCGACGAGGCGCTGCCCGATCTCGCGCCGATC
>CAYXQW010000003.1:0-2537 GCA_964466695.1 uncultured Bdellovibrionales bacterium | reverse complement strand
AGTCGCGGGGCGACGGCGAGCGGTGACGAGCCGTCGCGCCGATCGAGCTCGACGAAGCACCCCCACCCCGCTGAGCCTATCCGCACGAGACATCGCCCTTGCAAAGACCTCGCAAAAGCTCTCGCTCACGACTATCTCTGCCGCGCATCCAGACCGAGAAGCACGTGCTCACAAACGGCCTCGAGGTGGTGCTCTGCCCGCGACCCGCGCTCGCGTCGACGTACGTCGCGGTCTACTTCGGGGTCGGCTCGCGCCACGAGTCGCCGGAGAACAACGGCATAACCCACGTGCTCGAGCACATGCTCTTTCGCGGCAGCGGCGAGCACCGCGAGTCTACGGCCCTAAACCGCGCCGCCGAGGACTGCGGCGGCTTCCTCGATGGCGCCACCTACCGCGACCACCTGGTCTTCTCCTCGGGCTGCCACCCCTCGACCTTGCCGCGCGTGATCGAGATCTTGGGCTCGGTGGTGCAATCACCACGCTACCGAGGCATCGAGATCGAGCGGGCGATCCTGCGCGAGGAGCTGCTCGAGACCGTGGACCGCGACGGGAGAATGATCGACCTCGACAACATCGCGCACGCCACCATCTTCGCCAAACACGGCCTCGGGCTCCCCATCGAGGGGACGCTCGCAAACCTCGAGTCCTTCACGCGACGAGAGCTCGAGGCCCACCGCGCGCGCTTCCTCGTGGCGCGCAACGCCGTGCTCAGCATCGCCGGTCCCATGCCGCGCGTAAGCCGGATCATGGCGGCGGCAGAGCGTGCTTTCGGCCAGATGCCCGAAGGACAACCCGCACAAGACGGCCCACCGCCGCGCCCGCGACCCTCACCCCTCGTTCGCTACGTGCGCAACTCGGCGAGCCAGGTGGATCTGCGCCTGAGCTTCTGGACGGTGCCCATGACGGATCCCGCCTATCCGCCGCTCGTGCTGCTCGGGCGCCTGCTCGCCGATGGCCTGGCCTCGCGCTTGCACGCCGAGCTCGTAGATAAACGAGGGCTCGCCTACGCGCTGCACGCCGGGCACACGACCTACAACGACTGCGGCCTCTTCGACCTCGAGGTCTCGGTGGCGCCGAACCGCGCGTCCGAGGTCGCCTCGCGCCTCCTCGACTTCGCCGCGGCCTCGAGCCACATGCGCTTTGGGCGTGAGGAGCTCGACCGGGTGCTGCGCCGCTATCGCTACGGCATGGAGTTCATGAGCGACGACGCCTGCGAGCTCGCCGGCTTCTACGGTCGCGCGGCGCTGTTTCGCGTCGAGCCTATGCTCGAGGCGCTGTACGACGAGCTCGCACGACTCGAAAATCCCGCCCTGAGCCACGCGGCGGCGCGCTTCCTCGTCCCCGAGCGGCTCGCGTTGACCGCGGTGGGCGAGCTCGCGCGCGGCGAGCGGCGCCGCCTGCAAGCGGTGGTGCGCGAGCGCGCGACGAGCTTGCGCTAGTCGTGCTCGTGCCATAAGCAGCCGCCATGTCGACGGTCGCGCTCCTTTGTCTCTGCCTCTTTGCCGCCGACCCGAGCACGATCACGCAAGACGCCAAGAAAGCTCGCGAGGCCTTCGCGCGCGGGAGCATGGCCTTCGAAACCGGCGACTTCCCCGCGGCTATCGAGAGCTTCACGATCGCCGCCGGCCTCGTGCCCGACTGGGCCCTCGCGCACTTGCAGCTCGGGATCGCGCAAAGAACGCTCGACCAAGGCGACGCGGCGGGGCTCGCAAGCCTGGAGAGGGCGGTGGCGCTCGACGCGACGAACGCGCGGGCCCGCCTCGAGCTCGGCCTCGCCTACGCGCACATGCACAAGTACGACGAGGCGCTCTCGGAGCTCATGGCCGCGCGTAAGCTGCGCCCGCGCATGCCGGAGATCATCTTCGCGTACGCCGAAACCCTGGCGAAGAGCGGCAAGCTCGACGCCGCGATCGAAGCTTATTACGACTTGCTCGCGCGCTCCCCCGGGCACGTCGGCGCCCTTTTGGGCCTGGCCACGAGCTTCGAGCGCCAGGGCCTCATCGAGCGCGCCGAGGCCGCCTGGCTCACCCTCACCCGCCTCTATTACAAGGTCGCCTATCATCGTTATCGCCTGGCCGAGTTCTACGAGCGCGTCGGGCGGCCCGAGGACGCCGCGCGCGTGTTCTCCGCGCTCGAAAAGCAGCGCCCGCGCAAGCGCAAGATGCGCGAGCTTCGTTGAGAGCCTTGACCGTAACGGCGCTTTGCATAAATACCAACTCATCATGCTCACCGTGACCGCGCTCCTCTTCATCCTGGCCGCCCCGAAGCCCGCGCCACAACCCGCCGACCCTTGCTATAAAAACGTCGAGGCCAAGGCCTATCGCGGGAAGTCATCGGGGATGCCGATCTACCTCGAGCTTTTAGGCGCCTATCGCACCCCCAAGGACCCAGCCGGCGCCAAGAGCCGTGTTATCGAGATCACTCTCTTACGTGATGGTGAGAATTGCTTCGCGCTCATCGACTTTATCGACGGCAAGCAGAAGCGCCGCGGCCTGGGCGAGCAAGTGCGCTGCGCCGCCGATGGTCACGTGCAGCTC
>CAYXQW010000002.1:18252-26415 GCA_964466695.1 uncultured Bdellovibrionales bacterium | reverse complement strand
AGAGCTTGAGGCTCTGCGCTCCGGCGCGCACCGCAGCCTCTACCGCGGCCAAGAGATCCGCCTCGGTGTTGGTCTTGTTAATCACCCGCCGCAAGCGCTCGCTCGCCGCCTCGGGCGCCAGCGTGAAGCTCCGCCCGCTCGCCCGCGCGACCTCGGCCGTGAGCGTCTCGGTGCGCAAGGAAGGCAGCGACAACCGCACCCGGCAGGGCTCGCACACCGCGAGCAGCGCCGCCAAGATCTCTTCGAGCGCGCCGTAATCTCCCGCCGAGAGCGAGAGCAACCCGAGCGTGTCTACCCCGGACTCGGCGATCGCCTGCCTGGCGATGTCGAGCACCACCTCCGCCGAGCGCTGCCGCGTGGGCCTCTGCGTCATCCCGGCCTGGCAAAACCTACAGCCACGCGAGCAGCCGCGCTGGAGCTCGATCGCGAAACGATCATGCACCGGCCGCACGTTGGGCTCAATTTGACGCGTCGGGTAAGGAGCCGCGTCGAGGTCCTCCACGACGCGACGCTTAATCTTCGCCGGCGCGGGCCCGATGACCGCGAGGCCTTGGTAAGCGACGTCGAAGTGGGCCGGGACATAGACCCCCGGGAGCTTACCGAGCTCGCGCAGCGTGGCCGCGCGCGGCTTCCCCTTGCCATCGGCCACGACGCGCAAAACCTCGAGCACCGCCTCCTCACCGTCACCGAGCACAAACGCATCGAAAAACGGCGCGATAGGCTCGGGGTTCAACGCCCCGGCGCCCCCGCCGATCACGAACGGATCGCCCGCCGCGCGTGCCTCGGCCCGCCAGGGGACAGAGCCGAGCTCGAGCATCGCGAGCATGGTGGGGTAAGAGAGCTCGTATTGCAGGGTGAAGCCGATGACCTCGAACTGCCCGAGCGGGCGGCGCTCATCTAGAGACCAAAGCGGCGTGCCGCTCGCCCGAAGCTTCGCCTCGAGATCGGGCGCAGGTGCGTAGACCCGCTCGGCCGCGAAACCCTCGGCGGCGTTGACGATGTCGTATAAGATCTTGAAGCCGAGATAGCTCTCGGCCACCTCGTAGAGATCGGCGAAACAGAGCGCCAGGCGCGCACGCAAAGGGCCGCGCTTGTGGATCACGTGGCGCTCGCCGCCCGTGTAGCGGGCCGGGCGCTCCACGCTACCAAGCAGCTCGCTTACCTCAAGGTAAGAGCTTGGCAAGCAGGCCTTCGAGCTCATCGGCGGAGTGGAAATAGATCTCGATGCGCCCCCGCCCCTGCCGGTGCTTGAGCCGCACCTTGGTCCCGAGCTCGCGCTGAAGCTGCTCCTCCACCCGCTGCTCGGATGGCGTGCCGCGTTTGTCCTCGCCTACCTCACGCGCGCTCGCGACCGACCTCGCCAGCCGCTCGGCCTCCCGCACCGAAAGCTTACGCGTCGAGACATCCTTGGCGAGCTTCTGCATGGTCGCGGCGTCTGGCACCATCATCAGCGCCCGCGCGTGCCCCGCGGTGAGCTCCCCCCGCGCCAACATTCCGAGCACGCTCTCGGGCAGCTTGAGCAAGCGCAAGCTGTTGGTGATGGCGACCCGGCTCTTGCCCACCGCCGCCGCCAGCGTCTCGTGCGTAAAGCCGTGCTCGCGCATGAGGCGGCCATAAGCCTCGGCCTCCTCGAGCGGATCGAGATCTTGCCGCTGGATATTCTCGATGAGCGCTACCTGCAACGCCTCGGTGTCCGAGAGCTCTTTGACGATCGCCGGCACCTCGTGCAAGCCCGCCTGCGCCGCCGCGCGCCAGCGGCGCTCGCCCGCCACGATCTCGTACTCCGAGCCGCGCCGCCGCACCACGATCGGCTGCAAAACCCCCTGCGCCGCGATGGAAGCCGAAAGCTCGGAGAGCGTCTCCGCATCGAAGGTCTTGCGCGGCTGCGTCGTGTTAGGATGAACCTTCTCGATCGGCAACGAGCGCAGCCCCGAGTGGCCAGCTCCCGCCACCGCCGCCGGGATGAGCGCGGCGAGCCCTCTCCCGAGCGCCTTGCGCGGCCCCTCGACTTTTACGTTATCCATCTCCATCTCTTACGCTACCTCGCTCGTCGCCGGCGCATCACCACGCTCGACCTTCGCCATGAACTCGCGCGCGAGATCGAAGTAGCTCTGACAACCGCGCGAGGTGACGTCGTAGAGCAAGATCGGCTTGCCGAAGCTCGGCGCCTCGGAGAGGCGCACGTTGCGCGGGATCATGGCGGTAAAGACCTTGCCGCCGAAGTTCTTGCGCACATCATCGGCCACCTGATGCGCCAGGTTGTTACGCGCATCGAACATCGTGAGCAACACGCCCTCTATCTGCAAGCCCGGGTTGGGGCCCGCGCGCACCATCTCGATCGTCCGCGAGAGCTGGCTTAGGCCCTCGAGCGCGAAGTACTCGCATTGCAGCGGGATCAAGACCGACTCGGCGGCACACAGCGCGTTGAGCGTGAGGATCCCCAAAGAAGGCGGGCAGTCGATGAGCACCACCTCGTACTTCGCGAGCTCCACCGCCAGAGCTTGCTGCAACCTGACGAAGCGCTGACTGTCGGAGATGAGCTCGATCTCGGCACCGTAGAGGTCCGGCCCCGAAGGGATGAGATCGAGCGTGGGCAGCTCCGTTTGGCGCTTGAGCTTTTCGAGCTTCGCGTCTCCCAACAAGGCGGAGTACACATTCTGGCCCAACGGCTGCGGCCCGATGCCGAGCCCGCTCGACGCGTTGGCCTGGGGGTCGATGTCCACCAGCAACACCTTGACCTCGGCCGCGGCCAGCGCAGCCGCCAGGTTGACCGCCGTCGTGGTTTTACCAACACCACCCTTCTGGTTTGCGATCGCGACTACTTTTGCCATGGAGCTCGTCCCCTAACTAATGAGCTTCCTACAAAGAGCGCGGCCAAAACTCAAGCAATCTCGGCGCCCCTCGCACATTATATGCGTGCGTACGTACCTCGGGCGTCGCGGTGCCAGACGCCCGATACGCCAGCAAGACGCCCCCCGGCCGCACCCAATGCAAGCAAGCGGACAGCTCCTCGGGGTCGGAGAAAGTCGCGCGCGTCACCGCGGCATCGTACGCACGATCGGGCGCGTCGCGAGAGCTGCCGTTTACCACCCGCACGTTCGTGAGCCCGAGGCGGCTCACCGCGACCTGTAAGAAAGAGGCGCGCTTGCGTCGCGGCTCGAGCAACGTGAAGCTCTGCTCGGGGGCCGCGATCGCGAGCGGCACGCCCGGAAACCCTCCACCCGAGCCGATATCCACGATCGCCCCGGGCGGCAAAAAGCTCAGCGCCTCGAGGCTGTCACGATAGTGAACCTCTGCCGCCTGCACCGCCTCGACCACCGACGTCAGGTTGACGCGTTGGTTCCACGCCAAAAGCAGCTCCCAGTGCGCCGCCATCTTCTCTAGCGCTCCGCGCGAGATCTCCTGCGGCAACTCGCGCACGGCCTCGGCGAGCACGGTTACGAAGTCACCATGTTTCACGTGAAACATCCAAAGCGGTCAGAGGAGACCGAGCAACCGTAATGACGCCGGGGCCAAGAGGAGTATCACCAGCGCAAAGATCAAAAGATGGAGCACGCCCACGAAGATCGCCTCGCCACCTGCGACTTTATAGGTAGTGCGCGTCTCACGTTTAAACATCGCGTACGTCGATTGCTTGAGCACGCCCCTAAGACCGAAATAGAGAGCGAAACCCCCGCCGACGACGGTGATGAGTGGTAATAAAATGACGAAGAAGGGCGCCTCGGCAGCCAAGGTATCGCCCAACGACAAGGAGAGCGCCCACAAGCGCCCTAAAAAGCTCTGGTTCATGAGCGCGCACCTCCGTGTCAACACTGGCGACGTTCGTACCACGGCCGTTAGAGGGCGGCAAACGCCACCTGCCCCTAAAAAACACAACATTCGCCGCGCCCAACCGATATGTAGGTGAGCAGCTTGTTCTCGGAGATGGTTCGATGAGCATACGAAAGGTAGGCCCCGCAAACCCCGCTGGGGCTCAAGCGCCGCCGTCGCGAGTTGCTGCCACGACGCGGCCCCCCGCGAAACCTGCGCGCACGCCCCAAACCGCGCAGCCGGCCGCCGAAGCTCGTGGCCCCAAACCGCGCAACGCCAGCGCAGTACCGGCGACGCCGAGCAGACCCGCCCCGGGCAACCCGACACAGCTCATCGGCAAAAAAGGTGCAACCTCGAGCACTTGGAGAAACCCTTGGCCTGGGAAGCTCGAACGTTTTTCTGGCGGCCAACCTTTAACGACCACGACCGTGTCGCGCTATCTCCATGCGGCAGACAGGTGGTTCGTGGTGTACAACCAATTGATAGCCGCTAGAGCCGAATTTGAAAGAAGGGGAGCGCCAATTACAGTAGCAGGTACTCTCCAGAAGAAATGCGACGCAAGACTCTTCGAGCTGTTCAAAGAGATCCAAAAGCTTCGCGCAAGCCATCCCGAATTACTGCCTTCCACAGCAAGCGAGATAGACGAATTCAGTACACCAAGGTTGCGGACTCTGCTTGAGCCCGAGAAGTCCGCCGCGGCTACTGTTGGGGCGAGGTCGCCCACCGTAGCTGCGACCGCGCGCGCTGCCGCTACCGTCGGCCAGGGCGCGGCGGTGCCGGAGAAGACCCTGACCGAGCTTGCGCGCATACACGCCGCCATCATGTCGGGCGAGTCGTTCTCCGTCGAGACCTTTACGAAGCTGGGTTTGCAGGTCTCGTACCAGACAGGTAAGGGCTACCAGATCGCGGAGATCACTGGTGGTCCTGGTGTATTTCTCAGGATTCGCCTCGCCGCGAACTGCGCGGGCCGGATCGGCGGGAGGGTGCTCAGCGTCGCCGGCCTGGGCCTCATGGCCTATGATCTCTACCAGGGCGCGGCGTTCGTGCACGGAGAGGCCCGCCGGCCGGAGGTCCAGGAGGCATTGGGCGATGTCTCACCCGCTCTGCGGGCCGCGGCCCCTGTGGCCGCCGCCGTGCTCGCGGAACGCGCCGTGCTCAAAGACGACGCTGCGGCCATCACACGACAAAACAAGGCGGCTGAGGACGCACGCCTCGCGCGGGTCGAGCAGGCGAGGACGTTCAACACCAAGGCCCTCGCGGCCTGCGCGGTAGCCGACAGCCTGCTCATCGACACCACCTCATACATGCAAAATCTCCCGAAGCTCGGTGATAATCCCATGGAGATCGTAGGGTTGGTCTTCAGTCGAAGGGATGCAGCAGCGCGGCAGAGAAACGATCTGACGCTCCAGATCGAGCGCGCCGAGAACGCGCTTGTGCAGCTACAAACCGAGCACTCGCATTGCCCACCGACGACGCCGGCCGAGAACGACGCGCGCAACGCGGCGTACACCGCGATCGTCGCGGTGATCGACCTCGCGAAGATCGCCCAAGCAGCCGACCAGGCGCCGGCTCAGGGCGCAAACGAGGTGCGGGCGCAGTTGGCGCACGCGCGCCAGGGCATCAAGGCCGAAGCCCGTAAGCTTCACCCCCTACGCCCCGAGGCGTGACCCTTGCGGGCAGGACTCTCGCCTCGGTGCGTCGTAGATCGGGCCTGGTCGTAAAAGCCCGCGGCAAATGGTATTATCGGCGGATGAAACACACTAAAATCCTCTCTGGTTTTTATGCAGCTTCGTTATGCGCTTCTCTGGTTGCTTGTGAGCCCTCCAACCAGATTGTCGGTGGTCAACGCACAGGGGATTCGGAGATCGTCGATGACGAGGAAGACGCATCGGGGGGAGACCCTGCGGAGACAGGCGAAACAGGTGAGACCGAGCCTGAAGAACCAGTGGAAAACCCCATTGACGAATGCTCGATCGAGCCGGCCGACAGCCAGCTCATCCTCGAGGCGAGGCGGGTCTTGTGCTACTTGGAGTCCGTGTACGGACAGAGGCTTCTCAGCGCCGGTTATTCGACGGACGGCTTCGAGGCCGTAACTACTTGCGCGGGGGTCACGCCGGCGATCGCAGCAGAAGATCTCTCCGGCTGGAATCCGCCGAAGTACGGCGAATCCTATGTGTCCGTTATGGAGGCAGAGCTCCAGTTCCTGGTAGACCATCACGCTCGGGGAGGCATCGTGCAGCTTCAATGGCACTGGCCGAACCCCCTCACCGGGGGCTCCGACTTCGGGGATACCCAGATCCCGCTCACGGACCCGCAGTGGGATGCCATCGTCACTCCAGGCACCCCGGAGTACGAGATCATGATCGACGATCTCGACTATCACGCGGACTTTATCAGGAGATTTTTGACCGATAACAACATTCCCGTGCTTTGGCGTCCGCTACATGAAATCGACGGCGGCTGGTTCTGGTGGACGTGCAGAAGCGATGGCACCAAGACAGCAGAGCTCTGGCGCATCGTCTACGATCGCCTGGTAAACCACCATGGCCTTCACAATTTGATCTGGGTCTACAGCACCGGCATCGAGACCCCAGGAGGAGACACGCCCGACACTGCATACCGACATGACACCTACCCCGGGGCAGAGTATGTCGATATCGTCGGAATCGATCTCTATTCTTGGGATCTCGAGACGGGAGAGCACGAGTTCTGGGACTGGACGGCGACTTACCGCGCTATGTTCGACATGATGGCGACCGTCGCGCCAGGCAAGATGATCGCGCTCACCGAGTGCCAGGCTACGCCAGACCCCGCAAAGTCGTTTGGTAGTGACCCCGCTTTTGCACCGTGGCTCTGGGCTTTGCCATGGTGGGGGACAAGCGAGGGCAATGACTGCGCTCGAGTCAACACCACACACAACGATCCGAACGTGGTGAACCTCGACGACCTGCCGTCATTCGAGTAACCACCCGGTAGCAACCGACGGGCGGGCCGCTTGCTGACACGCGCAGTACGGAACCGCGACCGTTAGGGCTGACTGTTGCTCGCAACCTTGACATCCTTAATGATAAGCGTTATCAATAAGCAGTAATATGGTAGCAAGCAGCGCACATCTCCCCATCGACGCGACCTGTGAAGAGCCGCTCATAGATCTCGCCTCGCTTCCCCTTCACCAAAAAGCCATCGTCATGGGCACCTCGCAAGCGGGCGCCGCGATCGAGCGTCTGCTCGAGCTCGGCCTCACGCCGGGGACCGTGATCGAGGTCACACGCCGGGGGATCTTCGCCGACCCCCTGCTCGTACGCTTGCGCGGCTTTTCGCTCTCGCTCAACCGCAGGGACGCGCGGGCCTTCAAAGTTCGGCCCTTGCCAAACAGCGCTCGCGCGTAAAACCTCCCGATGAAGTCCCTCGTCGTCGCCGGAAACCCCAACTCTGGCAAGACCACGTTGTTCAACCAGCTCACGGGTTTGCGGGCCCGGGTGGGCAACTACCCCGGGGTCACCGTCGAGCGCCGCGAGGCCGTCGTCGCCTTACCTTCGAGCGGCGAGGCGTGCGTCATCGACCTCCCGGGCACCTACAGCTTGACCGCGCGCTCGGCCGAGGAGGAGGTCGCGCATCAGGTGCTCGTGGGCCTACGCAACGAGGCCCCGCCAGATCTCGTGGTGTGCGTCGTCGACGCCACGAGCCTCGAGCGCGGCCTGTACCTCGTGCTGCAGACGCTGGAGCTCGAGCTGCCCGTGATCGTCGCGCTCAACATGATGGACGTCGCCCGACATCGCGGCATCGTCATCGACACGGAGCGCCTGCGACAAAACCTCGGCTGCCACGTGGTCCCTATCTCGGCGCGGCACGGCGAAGGGATCAACGAGCTTTGGGACAGTATCGAGTGTGCGCTCACCAAAAAGCCCCTCCCCGCGGAGCCCTGCGACAAGCGCTATCTTCTCACCAAGGCCGATCGCGGCGTCATCACCGTCGCGCGCCAAGCCCTCATGGAGCACGGCAAGAGCCGGCTGCTCTACGAGGGACACCTTGATCTCCACCGAAAAAGCCGTGGCGACCGAGCTCGGCCAGAAGCTCGCACAAACGCTCCAAAAAGAGCGCGCTCGCGTCGATGCCGCGACGGCCGGCACCTTCACCCGCCGCATCATCGAGGCTCGCTATACCTGCATAGACAAGCTCCTCGAAGGCGTCCTCGATCGCTCCTTCGCGCGCGAAGACCTCCGCTCGGCCAAGCTCGACCGCCTGCTGCTCCACCCGATCTTGGGGCTCATAACCTTCGCCGGCACCATGTTCTTGCTCTTCCAGGCCGTCTTCCTC
The DNA here is from genome assembly GCA_964466695.1 of uncultured Bdellovibrionales bacterium. GTDB lineage: Bacteria > Myxococcota > XYA12-FULL-58-9 > XYA12-FULL-58-9 > JAFGEK01 > CAYXQW01. Next base: position 18,288 of record CAYXQW010000002.1, on the reverse strand, counting down.
GGCCTCCAGGGCGGTCTCGACGGCGTCGAGGCCGTC
>CAYXQW010000002.1:10833-18242 GCA_964466695.1 uncultured Bdellovibrionales bacterium | reverse complement strand
ATCCGTGGGACCGAGCGCGCCATGAGCTGGCTCGCCCAAGGTGTCGCCGCCCTCGTGCCCGAGGGCCTCATACGCTCGCTCTTGGTAGACGGCATCATCGCCGCCGCGGGCAACGTGCTCATCTTCCTGCCGCCTATCGCCCTGCTCTTCTTCGGCATAACTATCCTGGAAGAGTCGGGCTACATGGCCCGCGCCGCGTTCTTGCTCGATCGCTTCATGCGCAAGGTCGGCCTGCACGGCAAGTCCTTCATCCCGCTCATGAGCGGCTTCGCCTGCGCCGTCCCCGCCATCATGTCGGCGCGCACCATCGAGTCGGCGCGCGACAGGCTGGTGGTCATCTTCGTCACACCCTTCATGAGCTGCTCGGCCCGCCTGCCCATCTACGTGCTCGCCGTCGCCGCGATGTTCTCTTCGACCCCGCTCCTCTTCGGCGCGCTCTCGTTCGGCGGCGTGCTCATCACCATCATGTACCTCTTAGGCTTCGTCGCCGCGATCTTCACCGTCTGGCTGCTCAAAAAAACGGTGCTCAAAGCCCCGACCCCGGTCTTTCTCCTCGAGCTGCCGTCCTATCAGGTACCCGATCCGCGCGAGGTCCTTTTGCGCGTGCTCGAACGCTGCCGCGCCTTCGTCGTCTGCACCGGGCCCATCATCCTGGCGCTCTCGGTGGTCATGTGGGCCTTGCTCACCTTCCCGCGCCAAGAGCTCGGCGAGGAGCCCGCGGCGCTCGAGCACTCCTTCGCCGGTCGCATAGGAAGCGCGATCGAGCCCGCGATCGAGCCGCTCGGCTTCGATTGGCGCATCGGCATCGGCCTTGTCGCCTCGTTCGCGGCGCGCGAGGTCCTGGTGAGCACCCTCGCGCAGGTGTTCGGTCACGCCGATCCTGCAGACGACGCCCCGGCCCTGAGCCACACCCTGAGACGCGCCGTAAACCCGCGCACGGGCAAGCCCGTCTTCACCCCCCTCGTCGGCGTCAGCCTCATGGTGTTCTTCGTCCTCGCCATGCAATGCCTGAGCACCTTCGCCACCGTGCGCCGTGAGACCAATAGCTGGAGGTGGCCTCTTTTGCAGCTCGCCTACATGAATACGCTCGCCTACCTCGCGAGCCTCACGGTGTACCAGCTCGGCCTTTCCTTAGGTTTGGGAACATGAACGAGCTTGTTGAGATGATTATCGTATTATCCCTGGTATCTCTGACCGTGCTCTGGTTGGCGAGGCGTTGGTATCGTGCCGCCCGCGGGCAGAAGACCCCCTGCGGGAGTTGCCCAAACGCCCAAAAAAATTGCGACCGGCGCTAAATTTGCGTCCTTGCAACGCTTGATCTTAGGATGCGAGCCATCATGTCCCGCGCCTCACTCTTGCGCTTCTCGTTAGCCCTCGCGCTACCTTTCGCCTTGGTCGCGCACACCTTCTTCGCACCCGACGGCTGGTCCCGCCGCACGCGCGCCCGAAGCGACCTCGCGGCGCTCGAGGCCAACATCGCCGAAGCCGAGGTCAAACGCGACGAGCTTCGCAAAAAAGTGGAGGCTCTACGCAAGAGCGCCAAGGTGCAAGAGCACGTAGTGCGTGACGAGCTCGGCTACGTCCGCCCGGGAGACCTCGTGATCGACCTCGGCATCGCCGTGGCCGAGAGGTGATCATCGACCGCTACGAGCTCAAAGCCAAGCTCGGACAGACCCCCATCGCCACCGCCTACCGCGCCTTCGACCCCAAGCTCGAGCGCGACGTCGTGCTCAAGCTCTACACCTCCCTCGGCGACGACGCCTCGCACCGCAAGCGCTTCCAGCGCGAGGCCCGCGCGCTCGCGAGCCTTCGACACCCGAACATCGTCCACGTCTTCGACTTCGGCGAGAGCGACGACGGCCGGCTCTACCTAGTCACGGAGTACGTGCGAGGCCCAACCCTCGCCACCTGGCTCAAGGCGCACGGCGTGATGCCGGGGCCTCTGCTGCTCGCCGTGGGCATCGAGCTTGCGACCGCGCTCACGCACGCGCACACGCACGGCGTCATCCATCGCGCCCTCCGCCCCGAGAACGTGCTGCTCGACCGCGGCCGCCTCGTGCTCACCGACTTCGGGATGGTCAAGGCCGTGCACAAGGAGAGCCCGCTCGGCCCGGAGGCGGCCCAAACGCGCACGGCGATGATCGGCAGCCCTGGCTTCATCGCCCCGGAGCAAATCGAGCAGAAGAGGCTCGATGCCCGCACCGACCTCTTCGGGCTCGCCATGCTGCTCTACTACGCCGCCACCTTGCGCCTCGCCTTCGAGGCGGAGAACCTCGTCGCGCTCCGCGAGCTGTTTCGCGCCGGCAAGCCCGACGCGCTCACCCGCCTGCGTCCAGACCTCTCGCGCGCTTTATGTAACCTCATCCACCAAGGTCTCGAGCCCCAAATCAAGGCGCGCCCCGAGAGCGCGCTCATCGTGCGCCTCATGTGTCAGCACCTGCTCGAGCGCGGAGGTCTTCGCGACGCCCGGCAGATCTTGGCCGCGAGCGAGCTCGACCCGAGCCTCGAGAAGCTCGACTGGAAGCGCGGCAGCAAGAGAGAGAGCGGCGGCCTGCCGGCCTCGCTGCTCGCGCTCGCGAAGACCCGGCGCCGCATAAAGCTCGCCTGGCTGCTCACCACCCTCGGCGCGGCCCTCGGCGCGGTCGCGGCCTGGTTATACCTTGGCCGCTGACTCCGCTGGCGTGTAGTTGTCGCTGTGCTATTCTGGTGCCTTCATGGCATCGCCGGTAGAATGGAGCCGCCCGTGCAGGAAGCAGGATCATGGCCACCCTCTCCCTTCGGCGACAGGCCCGCGGATCTCATCGATGAAGAGCTCGGCGTCGCGAGTTGGCTCGTACGTCAAGGGGGGATGATCAACCGCTTCCGCCATGGCAACACGGTAACCGGGGAGACCGCGCGTTTTATCACGACGGTGGTCGACGCCAAGATGAAGCTTTCGTGCGCGACGGCGAAGCGCTTCTATTACATCCATGACTTCTCGACGAGCGACGGTTACACCTCGGAGGCGCGCCGGATATTCACCTCGTGGGGGATCGAGAGCACGCGCGCGGGTATCGTCGAGGAGGTGGTCATCATTCACGCGCTGACCAATCGGCTTTATGCGATGGGCATCTACACGGCGATCACGGTTTTGCGGACGGCTGGTATGCGGGTCGACACCGCCCCCGATATTGCGACCGTCGTGCAGCGCTTCGGGCTTGCGCCGCTGTAACTCATCTCGTGAGGTGAGATTAAGCCAAAAGTTGACGAGACACACTCGAGGTGGACTAACTCTGGAGCTTGCGCGTGACCGCGATCATTCACAACCCGATACTTCCCGGATTTCACCCCGACCCCTCCATCCTGCGCGTCGGTCGAGATTACTATCTCGCGACCTCGACCTTCGAATGGTGGCCTGGGGTCCGCATCCATCACTCTCGTGATCTCATAAACTGGCGGCACGCCGCGTACGCGCTCACCCGCGTAAGCCAGCTCGACTTGCGCGGTGACCCCGACTCCGGCGGCGTCTGGGCACCGTGCCTGTCGTATCACGACGGCACCTATTATCTGGTCTACACGAACGTTCGTAGCTGCCTGGGCGCATACAAAGACGCGCACAACTATGTCGTCACGGCGCCGCACCCGAGCGGGCCGTGGTCCGAGCCCAGCTACTTAAACAGCATCGGCTTCGATCCATCGTTCTTTCATGACGACGACGGGCGGACGTGGCTCGTCGGCATGAAGTGGGATCACCGGCCGGGGCGAAACTTCTTCGCCGGCATTTACCTTCGCGAATATTCGCGCGCCGAGCGCCGGCTCATCGGGGAGGAGCGGCTCATCTTCGCCGGCACCTCTCTAGGATATACCGAGGGGCCGCACCTCTATCGCAAGGGTGGATATTATTATCTGCTCGTCGCCGAGGGAGGCACTGAGTACGAGCACGCCTGCACCATAGCGCGGTCGCGCGCGCTCGAAGGCCCGTACGAGGTGAGCCCTCATCACCCGCTCCTCACGTCCGTGGGGACTCCACGCCATGCGCTCCAGCGCGCGGGTCATGGTTCTCTCGTCGAGACCGAGTCGGGCGAGTGGTACCTCGCGCACCTGTGCTCCCGCCCGGTGGAGTGGCAGACGCCCGAGCGCGGCGACGTGGCGCGGCCCCACTCTCTGCTCGGCCGCGAGACGGCGCTGCAGCGCATCATCTGGACGCCCGACGGCTGGCCTCGCCTCGCGACGGGCGGCAACCACCCGGAGCGTGAGGTCGCGGCCAAAGAGCTCTGCGCCTGCCCCGCGGAGCCTTGCGCGCAGGAGATCACGCGCTTCGATGGTCCGACGTTATCGCCTCACTTCAATAGCTTGCGCCAACCTGCCGATGGTAGCTGGCTGTCGCTTTGCGATCGGCCCGGCTGGCTGCGCCTCTACGGTCGCGAGTCGTTTCGTTCCTTGCACGACCAGAGCCTCGTGGCGCGGCGCGTAACGGCGCTGCGGTGTCGGGCCGAGACCGAGCTCGAGTTCGCGCCGACGACCTTCCAGCAGATGGCCGGGCTGGTGGCGTACTACAACACCATGAACCATGCGTACCTGCGCGTGACGCACGACCACGACAAGGGCTGTGTCCTCGGGGTGATCGTGAGCGACGGCGGCATACCTCACGCCGATCCCGAGGAGGTCGTGCTCGGTGACCAAAAAACGGTCTGGCTGCGCGTCGAGATCGATTTCGAGCACCTCCGCTTCTTCTACGGGCTCGCGCCCGACGCCTGGCAACCGATCGGAGGAGCGCTCGCCTCATCGCTGTTGTCGGACGAGCATGCGACCTGCGAGCATGACGGCTATGCGTCGTCCTTCGGCTTTACGGGCGCCTTCGTGGGTGTCGCTTGCCAGGACCTCTCTGGCGGCAGAGCGCCCGCTGATTTTCATGAGTTCGGCTATTATACAATGCACGAGACATGACGATCGAACGCGCGCGACCGGCGATTGGTTTTCTCCTCAACGACTCACCGGTCAGCTCTCCATATGTCCGCACGCTCTGGGAAGGAGCCATGGCGCAGGCAGAGGCCGACAACGTCGATCTCTTTTGCTTTCAGAGCTGGCAGTCGTGGAAGGGCCGTAGCCATCTTCAACACAACATCACCCTGTTCTCGCAGATGAACTCCGAGGTCATCGACGGCCTCATCATGATCGGCATCGAGGATGAAACGCTCCTGCAGAACATCCCGGGGGTCGACGCCGTCCCCGCGGTGACCATCCAGAAGTCACGCTTCCCCTACCTCGACGCCGACAACTACGGCGGCACCATGAACGCGCTCGGTCATCTGTGGGACGTGCACGGCAAGCGCCGCATCGCTTTCGTGCGCGGCACCAAAGGGGAGAGCTCGGGGGAGATCCGCTTTCGCGCCTACCAGGACTTCCTCGCCGCGCACGGCGTGCGCTTCGATCCGAACCTCGTGTATCATGGCAGCTATCAACAACAAGACGGCGCCGACGCCGTGCGCGAGCTCTTCGACGTCCGCCGCCTGCCGCTCGACGCCATCTTGGCCGCGAATGACCAGATGGCCCTCGGGATCTTGGGAGCTCTCTTCGAGCGACACCGTGAGGTGCCGCGCGAGATCGCGCTCATCGGCTTCGACGACCTCGACGAGACGCGCCAGTGCGAGCCGCCGTTGACCACCGTACGCCAGCCCTTGCGCGCCATGGGGCAGAAGGCCGTCAAGCTGGTCCTCGGCGCCTTGCGCGGCGAGCGCCCCGCGGCGAAGGAGACGCTGCCAACCGAGCTCATCATAAGACGATCGTGCGGCTGCCACTCGGCCGCCTGCCATAAGGCTCGGTCGCGGGTCGAGCCGCCGGCGCGCCTTCAAGCCCTATTCAAAGAGCCCATCTCCCTCAAAACCGCGCGGGACGAGGTCGTCGCCGCGGCCGCCGCGGCTGGTGACAACGCCCTCGTGAGGGTCGAGCCTCGCTGGGCCCAAAAGCTCTTCGACGCTTTGACCACGGCCATGACAGAAGATCAGAGCGACGGGTGGGTTTACGCCATCGAAGATCTGCTGCACGCGCTCGCAAGCAAAGAGATCCCAAGGGAGCTCGCCGACGATGCGCTGTCCGCTCTACGAGGAGCTTGTCTGCCCGTGCTCGCGACCAACCCGCAGGAACAGGCTCGCGCCGAGAGCTATCTGCACGAGGCGCGGGTGCTCGTATGCGAGGCGGTGCAGCGGCCGCTGCTCGCTCAGTTGACCGGCATGCAGCAGCTCACCGAGGCCCTCGGCACCGCGCTCGGAGCTCTCGCCGGGATGAGTAACCTCGACGCGATGCTCTCGCAATTATCGATACAGCTCAACACGCTCGCCATCTCGACCGCGTATTTGATGCTGCACGAGCAGAGCCAGATCCACCCCGTGCAATACTCCCGTTTGGCGATGTCTCATTACCAAGCTCAATACGAAGAGATCCCCGCGAGCGAAGAGCGCTTCGCCACGCGCGAACTACTCCCGTCGCGGCTGCGACGGCGCTTCAAGCGTCAAACGTTATTGGTTATCCCCGTCTTCTTCAGCGAGGTGGACAACGATCAGCCCGGCACCATGGTCTTCGACATGGCGGCGATAGGCAACAAGAGCGGGATCTGTCACGCGCTCGTCGCGCAGCTCGCGTTCGCGCTCAAAAACGTGCTCATCATCGAAAACATCTCCGCCGAGGTTAAGCTGCGCCAGGCGTCCGAGGAGCAGACAGAGCGAGATCTTCGCGAGCTCCTGGAGGCCATCAACGCCTTGGCGGAGGGCGACCTCACGCGGCGCTGCCGTGAGGGCGATGAGACGACTTTGAGGAGCATCGGCCACGGCATAAATGACATGATCGCGCGCTTCTCGAGCATCCTCGCCGAAGCCAAGAACGCCGCGCACGAGGTGTCGCAAGCCGCGTCTCACATCCTCGAGGCCACGCGGGACATCGCTCGTGGCGCGGAGGCGGGCCAAGACCAGGTGCACGCGATGATGTCCTCGATACAACAGATCGCGACTTCCATGGACGAGGTCGCAAAGAACGCGGCCGTCTCCGCCGCGAAGGCGCAAGACGTCAACGCTCACGCGCGCGTGAGCGATGAGGCGATGGACAAATCGTTTCTGGCGATCACTAACATGGATGGCGCCATTCGCGAGGCCGCAGGCAAGATGCACTCGCTCGAGCAGCGCATCCACACGATCTTGGACATCGTCGAGGTGATCAACAAGATCTCGGCACAAACGCGGCTGCTCTCTCTCAACGCCGCGATTCAGGCCGCGAGCTCAGGAGAAGCGGGCCGAGGGTTCTCCGTCGTCGCCGATGAGCTGCGGCGGCTGCCCATTTCGTGAGCCATGCCGTGGCTGGAGCGGCTGACTCGTTCGCCGCCGGACTCTCCGGTGGCCTTGCTCCGTCCTGGACGGCTTCCACCTCACAGATCGCTGGCA
>CAYXQW010000002.1:0-10823 GCA_964466695.1 uncultured Bdellovibrionales bacterium | reverse complement strand
TCGACGCCGTGGTCAGCGAGGCCGCGCCCGTGAGCTCGGCGCTCGCGGTGGCCATGCAGACAGCTCACAACGGTCGTATGCTCTCCGAAGAGGCGCGGCGAAGCTTGCATGGGATCACGGCCCTGATCGATGACCTCACCTTGGCGGCGGAGCAAATCGCCGCGGCCGCGCGTGAGCAGAATCGCGCCTCCAGGCCCATGGTCACCGGAATGCAGGTCATCGAAAGCACCGCCGTCGCCTCGACGGCCAGCACCGAGGATACGCGCCAAGCCGTCGAGGATCTCGTCGCCCTCTCCGAGCACCTCAACCGGGCCATCTCGCGCTTCAAGATCGGTGCGTCATGTAGCTCGAGCTCTTGTCTCGCGGACGGTTAGACGACTAACTTGGTGGTCATGCAGACAGCGGTCGTCTCAGAGACCAACGTGGGTCGTGTAAGGAAGAACAACGAAGACAGCTTCTTCGTCGATCGCGACCTCGGGCTCTTCGTCGTCTGCGACGGCATGGGCGGTCACAACGCGGGCGAGGTCGCCTCGCAGCTCGCCTGCGAGGTGTTGGCGCGCGAGGTAACGAGCGCCAAGAAGGCACGAGAGGGCTTCCTCACGAGCGGCGGCCACAAAGAGGCTGAGGCTTTACGCCACGCCGTCGGCGCGGCGGTGGTGGCGGCGGGGAAGGAGATCTACAAGCGCGCCGGGCGCGACAACACCCTCGCCGGCATGGGCACGACCTGCACGCTGCTCTTGCTCTGCGGCCACGACATGGGGATCTTCGGGCAAGTGGGCGACTCCCGCCTCTATGTCCTACGCCAACACCGCGCTCATCAGCTCACCCCCGACCACACCTACGTGAGCGAGCTCATGCGCCGCGGCAGCCTCACGCGCGCGCAAGCGGACAACCACCCGCAAGGCAACGTGCTCTCGCGCGCGCTCGGCGTCCAGGCCGTGGTGACCCCCACGACCATGCTGTTCGATATCGACCCCGATGACGTGTTCCTCCTCTGTAGCGACGGGCTCTACAACTACTTCCCAAGAGCGGCCGAGCTCGCGCGGGCGCTCGACGAGCAAGACCTCGAGCGCGGCCTCGCCACCCTGATCGAAGGCGCGCTCCATCGCGGCGGTCACGACAACATCACCGCCGTCGCCGTGCGCATGATCGCCGCCGGCGCGCCGCGCGCGGAGGAGACCCTCGCCGCGCGACGTATCCTCACGCTCAAGCGCAACCCCTTGTTCGCGAGCCTCGACTATAACGAGCTCGTGCGCGTGACCGGCCTTTCGCGCACCATGACCTGCAAAGCGGGCGACACCATCTTCACCGAAGAGGCGCCCGGCGACGAGCTCTACGTCATCCTGTCCGGCGAGGTGGCGCTCACGAGCCATACCAAGCGCGAAGAAAAACTGCTCGCGGGGGCGCACTTCGGCGAGCACGCCTTGCTCGACGACGAGCCGCGCGCGACCACCGCCCGCGCCCTCGCCGACACGCGCCTCTTCGTCTTGGCGCGCGACGAGTTCATCACCATCCAAAGAAGCGAGCCCACGATCGCCGCCAAGCTCCTGTGGAGCTTCTTTTGCAAGCTCCGCGAGCGCACGCCCGCGCGCGAAGAAGACTTCGAGGTGTTGTTCGGCGACGACGACACCCTGACCTGAAAATCGCACGCGGAGACGAGATGACGCCGCTCCCCTTCGAACGCCAAGAGATCTTGGATTGGTTACGCGAGCTACAGTCAGAGCTCGTGGCCAACATCCTGCCCTTCTGGCTCACGCACACCCTCGACGAGGAGCACGGCGGCCTCTATGGCTCGCTCACAAATGACCTCGAGATCGACAACGACGTCCCGCGCCCCGCCGTCCTCTACGGCCGCGTGCTCTGGACCTTCTCCGCGGCCTACCGCGCCTTTCGCGAAGACAGCTACCTCGCGATGGCGCGACGAGCCTACGACTACCTCGAGCGTTATTTTTGGGACGAGGTCTTTGGCGGCGTCTTCTGGTCGATAGATCAAAACGGGCGCCCAATAAAGAGAAGCAAGCACACCTACGCGCAAGCCTTCGCGCTCTACGGCCTCACCGAATATCATCTCGCCACGAATGAACCCGCGAGCCTTGAGCGGGCACGCGCGCTCTTCGCGCTCCTCGAACGCCATGCTCATGACGACACGCACGGAGGCTACTATGAAGGGCTGAACGAGACCTGGAGCGCGCGCGCACATACGCACCTCGATACAGGTGAGCCGAGCTGCGACAAGTCGATGAACACCACGCTCCACCTCTTCGAGGCCTACACCAACCTGGCCCGCTGCCACGACGACCCGCTGGTGCGCACACGGCTGCGCGAGCTCGTCCTGCTGTTCCTCACGCGCATGCTCGACATATCACAGCAAAGGGCGCGGCTGTTCTTCGCACGCGACTGGACGCCCCTGCCCGACTATCGCTCGCCCGGGCACGACCTCGAGGCGAGCTGGCTTCTCACCGAAGCGACAGCGCTGCTCGGAGATCCCGACCTCGACGCGCGCGCCACCGATGCGGCCATCGCGCTCGCGCAAGGCGCCTACAACAACGGCCGCGACACCGACGGCGCCATCATCTACGAGCGCCACGAAGACGCCACCTGCTACGAGCGCCACTGGTGGCCGCAGGCCGAGGGTGTGATCGGATTTTACAACGCCTACCAGCACGGCGAGCGCCGCGAATTCGCCGCGGCGGCGCGCGCGCTCTGGCGCTACATCGACGACAAGCTCGTAGACCGGGTGCACGGCGAATGGTTCAAGGTGCTAAACCGCGACGGTACGCCCTGCAACCAACGCTACAAGGCAGGGCCCTGGGAATGCCCTTATCATCAGAGTCGTATGTGCCTGGAGATGCTCGCTCGCCTGCGCCGTCTTTGAAGTAACCGCTCAAACGCCCGCGAACTCGGCGGGGATGATGAGCAAGCGGCGAAACAGACCGTCGCCCTCGGAGCGCGTCACCACGCCACCGAGGTCTTTGAGGGTCAGGTGGAAGACGCGCCGATCGTGCGCCGACATGGGGCTGAGCTTGACCACCTTGTGCTCTTGCGTAGCACGCTCGGCGAGCTTCTTCGCGAGCTCGGCGAGCGCCACGCGACGACGCTCGCGGTAGCCGGCGACATCCAGCACCACCACCGGCGCCGTCTCGCTCTCGTGCGTCACCATGCGATTTACCAGAAATTGCAGCGACAAGAGCGGCTCGCCCTTGCGCCCGATGACCCGGCGAGCATCATCGCCGCGCACGTCGAGATGGATCTCGTGCTCGTCGTCTTGCACGATGACCCCCGCGGCGGCAAAACCCATGCGCTCGAGCACCCCGTTCAACGCGGTCTGCGCCTGCGTCGCCCGCGCGGAGATATCACCCATGAGCTCGGGGCGCTTGATCCCGCTCTCACCCGACTCGGCGATCTGCAACAACGCCTCGAACCCGTCGTCGGCCTCTTGCGGCTCGCGTGATCTCTCGGAGAAACGCGCCGGACGATCTCGGTCGCGATCCCGCCCATCGCGGCGATCCCGCCCGCGACGCCCGTCGCTCCGCTCACCCCGCTCACCTCGACCAGAACGACGCGGCGGACGTGCGCTCTCGCGCCGCGCCTCGCGCTCGGGCGCGGCCGCACGCTCGGACCGCGGCGCCGAGGCGCCGTCGTGCTCGAGCGCGATCTTGACGCGACGCTCGATACCCTCGCCCGTCTCCGACACCACCTCATAACGCAAAGCCGAGCGCGTTATACCGAGCTGCTCGCAAGCCTTGATGGCAGCCTCGGCGGCGCTGCGGCCTTCAAATTCGTATCGGGGCATGCTGTTCGATCTCCCTGTCAGGGCAAGCGGCGTAACTCATATACTCTTCGGTTGGCGACTGTTGATAACGGCCTGCTGGATAATCGTCAAGACACTGTTGACGACAATGTAGAGCACGAGCCCGCTCGGCAAGCCGATCATGAAGAACGCGAAGACGATCGGCATCGCGTACATCATGATCTTGGCCTGCTGCGAATCTATCGTGGTCGGCGTGATCTTCTGCTGCACCACGGTCAACAACCCGAAGGCGATCGCCAAAAAGGGGAACGGCTCCTTCGCCGTCAAGTTGTCGAGCCAGAGGAACTTCTGCTGATAGAGATCCACCGACGTCCACAAAGTCCGGTAGAGCGCGAACCACACCGGCATCTGCAACAACATGGGCAAACAGCCGCCGAGAGGGTTCACACCCTTCTCGCGAAACAGCTTCATCTGCTCCATCTGCATGCGCTGGCGGTCGTCGCCGTAGCGCTCCTTGAGCTTGTCGAGCTCGGGCTTCAGAAGCGACATGCGCCGCATCGACACCACGCTCTTGTAGGTCACGGGGAAGAGCAGGAGCTTGACCAAGAACGTGAGCAGGATGATGGCGAGGCCAAAGCTCGCCGTCCAACCGTAGAACACGTTCAATATCGCGACCATCGGCCGGGCGAGGAACCCGAGCGGGATCTTCCAGATGTTGTAGTCGATGACGCTGCGCAGCGTGTCCGCCACCAGGGATAGCTCCTGATCGCGCTTGGGCCCCAAATAAACCAGGAAGCTCTTGCTCCAGTGCCCCCCGGGCACGAGCTCGGCTTCACCGAGGGAATAGCGTACGAGCACGGTGGTGTCCTCGGCGCTCACCTGACACTCGCTCGGCCCCCCGTTTTGCGGCACGAGCGCCACCACGAAGTATTGTCGATCCAGCCCGGCCCACCCTGAGCCGGGAAATACTTTGGCGCCTTCTTGGGCGTCGCCCGCCACGGTACGCTTTACCGACTCGTCCACCTCGCAGAGCCCCGAGACCATGTCGGCGGCGGGCGTGAACAAGCTCGGCTTCTCGGCGCCCGCGTGCGGGGCCAAGGCCAACATCGCGTACGCCGTGAGCGCGCGCGTGCTCGCGGTCGGGTTGTCTACTTGTAGATCGTAGGTGATGGCATATTGCTCGTCGGAGAGCCGCGCCGTCAGCATCACCGTAGCGCCGCTCGCCGATGTCCCCCGCATCAAAAAACGCCGCGGACCGCGCTCGACGAAGGCGAGGGCCACCCGCTCGCCATCGAGCTCCAAGACCGGCATCGCTTGGCGCTGCTCGCCCTTTATCCGCGCGGTCACGAGCGAGACGGGCAAGAGCTCGCCCTTCGGCTCGCGCTGCTCTTGATAATGCTTCAGCGTCAAAGAGGAGAGGGCGCCGTTGCTCGTGATCTCCCCTGCGAAAAAAGGCGTGTCAAAGGTCTCGATGCTCTCTTGCGCCACGACCTCGCGCTCTTCGCCTGCCGCCGCAGGCGGCGGTGCCTCGATGCTCTTGGGCGATGACGGCGCGGCGGGCGCCGCTTGTTCTTGCGGGGCTTGCGGTGCTGGTCGCTGCGACTGGATAAGCCATTGCCAGCCGATGAAAATCGCGATGGTCAAGCCGATGGCGACGAAAACTCTACGTTGCTCTTCCATACCAAACCTTGCCTCTTTCGACTTCGGGCACTGGATCTACTCCCCCTGGGTGCCAGGGATGACAACGACCAAGGCGCCGCGCGCTGAGCCATATTCCGCGCAACGTTCCATGGCGGCGTAACGCCAAGATCGCGTATCGCGAGCAAGACGGATAAAACCTACAGCGACCCCCGAGCACGGGCGCGAGCGTGATGCGATAGAGCTCTATCAAGCCGATCAAAACGAAACGCATCAGCCGCAAGCCTTCGCGGCCCGCGCGACCGCATCGAGCAGCATCGTCAAATCCCGCTCGAGCGCGCGATAAGACGCGGTCGCGGCCAGAGGCGTGCTTACCACCACATAGTCGAGACCAGGCACCAACAACTCCTGATGCAAGCGCACCACCTCGCGCAAACGCCGACGAACAAGGTTGCGGATCACGGCGTTGCCCACGCGGCGGCTGACGGTGTAACCGACCCGGACACCCTCCGTGCCCGTGGCCCAAAGAACCTTGAGCGAGCCACGCGCGACGCGCGACCCCCGCTCTTGTATGCGAACGAAATCTCGTCGTGCAGTCAATGCTCGCGGCTTACGCAAGACCATGATCGCCCGGACGACGAGCTCGATGCGACGACTACTTGCCGCTTATCGTGACCACCAGGCGCTTGCGGCCCTTGGCGCGACGGCGCTTCAAGACCTTGCGACCGCCCGGCGTAGCCATGCGTTTACGAAATCCATGCACACGCTTGCGGCGGCGCTTGTGGGGTTGAAATGTGCGTTTCATGCTCGTGCTCTTTATCTACCCGCTGCACCTTGTCAACCACCCACACGGGCAAAATGATCAAAAGCAACGATCGTTATCGCGATCACTGCTCCAGGTGGTTCTATGATCGAGGTTTTTTGCCTTGCCCACATCTCCCCACCAGGAATTTGGCAAAGTCTTTATCTTGACCCGAAACAGCCGCTTCTCGTACACGATCACCACAACTCGATAGACAAAAAACAGCATCAGCGGAACGCGCGGGCGGCGCGTTTTGATCTGTATGCTTTTGGGGTGAACGAACGATGAGCAAGGTTGACATCGAAGACCCGGAAGAGCTTTGGCGAGCGTTCCTCGTCCATGCCAAAGAGCGCGTATCGGGCCATGTGTATGAGACCTGGCTCAAACCGCTACGCTGCGCGGAGATAGCCGGCGAAACCGTGCGACTCGAGGTCCGCGATCAATTCTCGCGCGACTGGCTCTGCGACCATTACTGCGACTTCATCCGTGACGGCCTCGCCGAGCTTTTGGGCGCCGCGATAGCCGTGGACTTGGTAGTAAACCCCGCGCTCGCCGTTCGCAGCGAGCCTGATCCCGAAGAACCGCAGCAGGTCGAGAGCACCAAGGAGCGCAGGGTCCACCTAAACCCGCGCTATATCTTCTCTTCCTTCGTCTCGGGGCCCTCCAACCAGTTCGCGCTCGCCGCCGCGCGCGCGGTCGCCGACAAGCCGGCGTTGAGCTACAACCCGCTCTTCCTCTTCGGCGGTACGGGGCTCGGCAAGACGCACTTGCTGTCAGCCATCGGCCACCAGGTGCTCGCGTCGAAGCCCGAGGCGAAGATCATCTACACCTCGAGCGAGCAGTTCATGAACGAGGTGGTGAACGCCGTGCGCTTCTCCACCATGGACGCCTTCCACCAGAAATATCGCCGAAACTGCGACATCTTGCTCATCGACGACATCCAGATGATCGCCGGCAAGGACCGCACCCAGCACGAGTTCTTCCATATCTTCAACACGCTCTACGACTTGCAACGTCAGATCGTGGTGACCTCCGATCGCCTCCCGCACGAGATCCCGGAGATCGAAGAGCGGCTGCGCACGCGCTTTCAATGGGGCCTCATCGCCGACATCCAACCCCCCGAATACGAGACGCGCGTGGCTATCTTGCGCAAGAAAGCCATGACCGACGGCCTCCCCCTGAACGCGGAGGTCACAGACTTCCTCGCGAAGAACATCCGCTCGAACGTGCGTGAGCTCGAGGGCGCCCTCGTGCGCATCGTGGCGCATGCCTCCTTGACCGGAGCTACCATCACCTTAGATTACGCGCGTCAGGTGCTCGCGGATGTGCTCGTGAGCCGCGCGCAGAGCATCTCGGTAGAGTCCATTCAAAAGCTCGTTGCTCAGTACTTTCAGGTGCGCGTGCTCGACATCAAGAGCCAAAGACGCATGAAGGTGCTCGTGCGTCCGCGGCAAGTCGCGATGTACCTGTCGCGCAAGCACGCCGGCGCCTCCTACCCAGATCTCGGCCAACGCTTCGGCGACAAGGACCACACCACTATCATGAGCGCGTGCAAGAAGATCGAGGCTCGCCTGAAAGAAGACCCGAGCTTGCGCAGCCAGGTCCTCGAGATCGAGCGTCAGCTCGACGTGCACACCAAGCAATAAATAACCTCCCCTACGACACCTCATCCATATACCACGGGGAAAGTGCATCTAAAGATCGTTGGGGATATCTATCTTGATAAGTATCGTGATGGTGTTGTGGTCAACCTGTGTAGGTAGTTATACACAAGTTATCCGGACCATCGAACACAAGCTTGAACACAGGTTTTTTAGTAACCTTTTCATATATTTGGCGCCGATAGGGGCTTAACCACAGCCTATTATTATTATTCTATTATATTTATATAAGACCATGTTCTTTTTTTGATAGCCTGTCGATAACTCGCGACTCGCTTGTGACCTCAAAAAGCTCTCTCTTGACAACGATCACGATTCCCGGCTTACGAGAGACGGCGAAAGGTTTACCAGTCATGAAAATCGACATCTCGACGCAGGATCTTTCCCGAGCTTTGTTTCGCGTACAAGGTATCGCCGAGAAGAAGAGCACCAACCCGCTGTTGTCGAAGGTGCTGCTCAACGCCGATAGCGAGGGTCTGGTCGTCAGCGCTACCGACATGGACCTCGGTCTATCTGGTCGCTACGCCGCGAAGGTGCACGCGCCCGGCGCGGTCTGTCTGCCTGCGAAGCAACTCTACGAGGTGGTGAAGTCCCTGGCCGGGGAGACGACGTCGCTCGTAAAGCTCGAGAACGATTGGGTTGAGATAAAGAGCGCCGCGAGCAAGTTCAAGCTCATGGCGAGCGATCCGGGCGAGTTTCCGGCCTTGCCGAGCGTGAACGAGGGCACGAGCTTCGAGGTGCCCGCCAAAGACCTCGACGCGCTCATCACCCGGACCTTGTTCTGCGCTTCTTTTGACGACTCGCGCCATCACCTCTCGGGGGTCTACTGCGAGACCTCGGGGGCGCGGACGCTCAGGTTTGTGGCCACCGACGGACACAGGCTCGCGCTTGCGCAAAAGAGCTTCGACAAAGATCTCGCGCTCGACCGCGGCGTCATCGTGCCACGCAAGTGCTTCCAGGAGCTCCACCGCGTGCTCGCCGGGCTCGACGACGACAACACCTCGGTCAAGCTCGTCTTCTCCGGCAACAGCGGCATCATGACCATCGGCGCGTTGACGCTCACAACGAGGCTCGTGGAAGGGCAGTTCCCCGACTACACGCACGTGATCCCACGCGAGGGTATGCGCCGCCTGCCGCTCCCAAGGGTCGCGCTCACGAGCAGCTTGCGGCGCGTCTCTTTATTGTCGGAGTCGCGCGCGCACGGGGTGCGGATGACCTTCGCGAACAACGAGCTCGAGCTTTTAGCCGAAGATCCAGAGCACGGCGAGGCGCGCGAGAAGCTCGAGATTTCGTACGACGGCGAGCCGCTCACCATAGGCTTCAACGCCTTTTACATCCTCGACGTCTTGAGCCTCTTGGAAGATGACATCATCATCATGGAGCTCGCCGATAGTCTCTCGCCCGGGGTCATAAAGCCGAACAAGGGAGAGGACTTTCTGGCCGTAGTCATGCCCATGAGGATCTGAAGAGAGCCGCGCGCGCGATGTTCATCGAGCGGCTCTCTTTGCGATCCTTTCGCAACCTCGAGGAGGTCGCGCTCGAGCTCGATCCCTCGCCTATCTTGCTCGAGGGCGCCAACGCGCAAGGCAAGACTAACCTCCTCGAGGCTTTGAGCTTATGTGTCACCGGGCGCTCCTTTCGCGGCGCCAAACCTTGCGAGCTTATCGGTCACGGACGCGAGAGCGGCAAGCTTGCGGCGCGCTTCGTGCGGCAAGAGGTGCGGCACGACATCGAGGTCGCGCTCTCCCCCAAACACCGCACCATCAAGGTCGATGGCCGGCACTTGCGCCAGACCATAAAGCTGCTCGAGCTCTTCAATCTAGTGTCGTTCTTCCCCGACGACTTGCGCATGGTGAAGGGCATCCCCGAGGAGCGACGTCGCTTCATCGATCGCGCGATCGCCAACCATAACCCTGACTTCGCGCGCGCCGCGGTGTCTTACGCGTCGGCCTTGCGTTCTCGCAACATGCTCTTGCGCACGTCGCACACGCTCGATGAGCAGCTCCTCGAAAGCTACGACGAGCAGCTCATAACGCACGGGCGTGTGCTGCATACCTGCCGGGAGGAGACCTTGCGCGAGCTCTTGCCTCTGGCCGCGCAAAGCTTCGCGAAGATCGCGGGCGGCCGCGGCGCGCTCACGGCAACTTTCGCGCCCGGCCTCATGCTCGCAGGCGACTTCTCCGAGAGCTTTCGCGCCGAGCTTTCTGTGCGGCGACATAAAGACCGCGCGCGCGGCATGACCACGGCAGGCCCCCACCGCGCCGATCTCGTGATCTCCATAGACGACAAGGACACGCGCGCCTTCGCCTCGCAGGGCCAACAAAGAGCGGTGGTGCTGGCCATGAAGCTCGCCGAGCTCGAGTACTTGAGCGCGCGCCTCGGCGCCCCGCCCATCTTGTTGCTCGATGACGTCTCGAGCGAGCTCGACACCGAGCGGACGCGCGATTTTCTCGCCACGGCTTTGAGCTTTGGCAGCCAGGTCTGGGTTACCACCACGGGGGCGGCGCCGCTGCCGTTCGACCGCAAGGTGCAGCGCTTCGTGATCGAGGCCGGCCGCGTGCGAAGAGCCTATCCCTAATGGTTGCAGCGCTGGCCTTTGCGCCTCCTATTTGCTATTGAGCGGGCCCTTCTCATGGAGCACGCCTTGGTTTCGGAAACAGTCGAAAAGCCAGATAATACGTACAACGCCGAGCAAATTACGGTCTTGAAGGGCCTCGAGGCGGTACGCAAGCGACCGGGGATGTACGTCGGCGACACCGACGATGGCTCGGGTCTCCATCACATGGTGTTCGAGGTGGTGGACAACGCCATCGACGAGCACTTGGCCGGGCACGGCAACCGCATCGAGGTCACGGTACGGATCGACAACTCGGTGACGGTGGTCGACCATGGTCGTGGGATCCCTACCGATATGCACGCCGCCGAGGGCCGCTCGGCGGCCGAGGTGGTGATGACCGTGCTGCACGCCGGC
>CAYXQW010000001.1:16567-42817 GCA_964466695.1 uncultured Bdellovibrionales bacterium | reverse complement strand
CGTCGAGCACATCCCGCACCTCCTTGAGCTCGATGCGATCGGCCGTGGACTTGCTCCACGGCAAGTCACAGAGCCAGTCGAGATAGGTGCGCGCGACGGTGTACTCGGCCTGCGATGGCGACATGTTGCGCAGGCGCCGCAGCTCCTTGCGCGCGGCCTTGTCGGCCTCCTCGGGGAGCTCGGCCTCGTTGACCCGAGCCTCGAGCTCGGCCAGATCGTCGTCGGTGTCGTCGCCCTCGCCGAGCTCGTCCTTGATGGCCTTGAGCTGCTGGCGCAAGTAGTACTCGCGCTGGGTCTTCGACATCTCGCCCTTGACCTGCGAGCTTATCTTGTTCGACAGCTTGAGCACCTCGAGCTGGCGCGACAAGAGCTCGAGCACGCGCCGCATGCGCGAGACGAGCTCCACCGTCTCGAGCACCGACTGCTTCTCGTCCACCGAGGACTCGACGTTCGAGGCGATGAGATCCGCCAGCACCCCAGCGTCGTCGACGCGCTCGAGCAGCTCCGCGGCCGAGGGCGGGAGCTCGGGGATGAGGCGCAAGACCTCGCGCGCCGTCTTCTTGAGCGACATCGTCAGCGCCTCGACCTCCACCTGATTGGTGGTCAAGTCCTCCACCGCGGTGAGGCGCGCTTTGAGGTAAGGCAGCGACTGCGTGTACTCGACCAGGCGCACGCGCGACAGGCCCTGGACCACCACCGAGAAGTTGTCCTTGGAGGCCTTGACGAGCTTGACAAGCCGCGCGGCGCAGCCCATGCCGTAGAGATCGGCCGCCACGGGGTCGTCGACCTCGGGATCGCGCTGCGCCACCACCGCGACGAGCCCGTTGTCCTTGATGCTCTCCTCGACGAGCCGCACCGTCTTTGGACGCCCGATACCGAGCGGCACGATCGACCCGGGGAACAGCACCGTGTTGCGCAGCGTCAACACCGGCAGCTCCTCGGGGATCACGATCATGCTCTCGCCTTCACCGGCGTTCGCGAGAGAGGTCTCCGGCAAGGGCATCTTGGGTTTCTTCGGCTCGGCCATCTTTGTTTCGTCCTCGGATCAATTACGTATCATCAACAGTGCAGCACCCCCACTTTTCGCGCAAGCTCGAGGGTTTGGCCCGCGGTTAGTCCTCTGGTTTCCCAAAGGCCGCAGCCAGGCTGCGTTTCGCACGACGCTGCTCGACATGCAACAAAAAGGCGGGGAAGGCGAGCAGCACCACGACGACGTTGGTGGCGAAGCCCAAGGTGGCGAGCTCGCCGATCGAGCTCAACCCCGGGTGGCGCGCGAGCGTGAGCGAGCCGAAGCCAACCGCGCTCGTGAGCAACCCGCCCACGATGGCGCGCCCTGTCTCGCCGTAGACCTCGGCGAAGTGCGTATCCCCGCGCTCGCGCCAGCGCGACAGGAAGTGCACGCCGGCGTCGACGGTGGTGCCGATGAGCACGGCGATGACCATGATGTTGAGGTAGTTGAACTCGACGCCGCCAAGCGCCATGACGCCGACGAGCGCCGTCACCGAGGCCAAAGTCGGAGTGAGGCAGATCACCGCCGAGCGCAAGTTGCCGAGCGCGAGCCACATCGCGAGCAACACCGAGAGCACCGCGGCCGCTAGCACCAAAGGCGACTCGCGGGTCACCATGTCGAGGATGTCGGCCAAGATCATCGACTCGCCCGCGGCCGAGAGCTTCCCGCCGCTTCCAAGCTCGATGTCGCGAACCTCCTTGGCGAAGCGACGCACCCCGTCGCTGTGTGACAGGCTGACCTTCGGGAAGACGAGCACGAGCCCTCGGTCCTGGCTCGTCCTGTCCTCGAACTGGAGGCGCACGCTCTCGGGGAGCTCTCGGCGCCCGAACGCTCGTACGGAGCTCAAGCGCAGCGCGCGCTCGTAGTCGGCGCGAGCCACATCGCCGAGACGCGCGGGATCCACCCGGGCCAAAGACTCCCTGATCGCGGCGATGATGACGAGCTTCTCATCTTGCTCTCGCGGCACGAGATCGTCGAGGCCTGCTACGAAGTCGATCGCGCTCTCTGCGCCGAGCGCCGCGCGCCGGGCGTTGAGCTCGGCAATGACGTCGCGCTCCTGCTCCAAGTCCTCGGTGAGCACCACGACCGGGGTCTGGGAGAACCCGACCAGGCCATCCACCTTTCGATCGAGGCGTATCGACGGGAGGTCGGCGTCTTCGAGGGAGCGGAAGTCGTAGTCGAAGCCCACGCGAGGACCGATGCACGCGAGCAACACCATGACGGCTACCGCTCCGAACGTGATGGGACGCGCGAAGCGCGGCAAGAGGTGCGCGAGCTCGGACCTCGGCGCCATGAAGAAGTCGCGCTTGCTCGGCTGCCAGCCGAGACGCGCGGCGACCCCGAGCAACGGCGGCAGCATGATGATGTAGGCGCCGATCCCGAGCATCATACCGATCGAGGCGATCACCCCGAACTCGCGGAACGCCCGAAACTCGGAGATGGCCAGCGACAAGAAGGTGAGCGCCGCGACCAGGGCCGAGATGAAGGCCGACCCGCCCGTGTGCGCGAAGGCCTCGCGCGTAGCGAGCTTCGAGCGCTTGCCCTCGTGTCGCAGCACGATGTAGCGGCTGAGCAGGTGGATGCCGTGCTCCACCCCGAGGCCGCCGAGGATGGCTCCGAGAAAGCCGGTGATGAGGTTGAGCCGCCCGTAGCCCAAGGCCACGACGGCGTAAGTCCAGGTGATGGCGATGAGCACGGGGGTGAGCGTGAACACCACGGCGAGCACGCTGCGAAAATGAAAGACGAGGTAGAGGAGCACGAGGACGAGCGCGATCGCCGAGGCGCGCGCAAGATCGACGGCGATCTCGCGTTGTTGATCGACCTTCTTCTCGTAGGCGCCCGTGATGGCGACCTCGAGGCCGGGGTAGGCAGAGAGGTCCTGCGCCGCGATCAGCTCCCTGACCTCGTCCGTCACCTTGCGAGCGTACGCGAGATCTGTCGAGGCGCTCTTGGGCTTGCACAGGAGCACGAGCAGCCGCGCCGCGGGGTCGATGTAGTAAGGCTCGCCGCCGCCCGCGACTCTTTTGGCGGCCGCCCCCGCGTACTTGCGCTCGAGATCCGAGAAGTCGAGAGAAGGCGGGCCTTCCTCTTCGAGATCTATGAAGAGCGGGTTGTGCGCCCGTCGCTCGTAGGCGAGGCGCTCGTCGATGCGCGCGCGGATCTCCGTAAGGTCTTGCGGCTCGAGGTAGAGCAGCGCCCGGTCCTCGAAGAACCCGTAGGCTCGCTTGTGCTCGACGAAGCGGATCTCCGAAAGCGCGGCGAGCTTCGGGGCCATATCGTCGGCGAAGCGCTTGAGCGTTGCAGGCGGCGCTCTTTGCGCGGCGACCACGACATAACCCATCCCGCCGAAGCGCTCGCGCAACAGGTCGAGGTCTTGGACGCTGCGAAACGATCGCGGCAAGAGGCCCACGAGATCGGCGTCGAGGCCGATGGACCGCGCGAGATAGAAAGAAGGGACGCTGAGCAAGAGGACGACGACCAACGCCGCGAAGGGGCGGCCGTGCGTGCGCGCCGCGAGGGCGCCCATGGCCTTCTCGAGGCCCGACATCCAAGGGGCTGCTAGCATCAAATCTTCTCTAGAAAGGCTCTCTCAACCACGAAGCGCGAGGCCTTGAGCGACGCGCGTGTAGGACTTGCCGCAGCTAGCACACACCTCGTGCTCGTCCAAGCGCTCCCCACACACACATACCCAGCCAATCTGACGTGCAGGGTTGCCCACCACCAGCGCGTGCGCGAGTACGTCGCGGATGACGACGGCGCCCGCGCCGATCATAGCGTGCTGGCCGATCACGTGCCCGGCCACGATCGTCGCGTTGGCGCCGATGCTCGCGCCGTGCTCGATCTTGGTCTTGGCGAAGCGCTCGGCGGGGAGCGGATAGGCGACGCGGGGACGCAGATCGTTGGTGAAGGTGGCGTTGGGGCCGATGAAGACATAGTCCTCGGCGGTCACGCCCGTGTAGAGCTGGACGCCGTTCTTGACCGTGACATGATCGCCGAGCGAAACCCCGCTCTCGACGAACACGCAGTCGCAGATATTGCAGTCGCGGCCGATCCGTGCGCCGCCCTGCACGTGCGCGCCTGCCCAGATGCGCGTGCGCGCCCCGATCTCGGCGCCGTCATCGACGATCCCGCGCGGGTGCACGAAGTAGGCAAGCCGCGTCTCGCAGGCGGCCTCCTCATCCGACCGAGCATTTGTGCTTTTCATCTACGAGGACCTCTCGTTGGTAATCGAGTTCTCCGCATCGGCGTGCCCAAAATGCCGCTTGCTGACGCGCGCGGTACGGATTTCACGTCAGTACCGCGACCGACAGGGAGTGGCAACCGCGATGCTCGCACGGCTCGACGAGACGCGAATATTGAAGCGCGCGATTGACTCTGCTGATAATTTTGTTTACGTCCGCTGGAATTGTACCGTAAAGGTTGACGGGAAACGGCCTCTTCGACGCAAGGAGCAAGACGGTGTACTCGCATTTTCAAAACGAGCAGCAGACTCTCATCGTCGCACCGCGGCGCAAAACCTCGAAGAAATCTCCGGCGCGCCCTGAGCGTGACGACGAGACGGACACCTCGGAAGACGAAGATGTCGACGAGGACGAAGAAGTCTACGATGAAGACGAAAAAGAGAGCGACGACGAAGGGGTCGTAGGTGTCGACGACGTCGAGGGCGAAGGCGACTTCGTTTTCGACGCCGAGGAGGAGGAAGAAGAAGAGGAGGAAGAGGAGGAGGAAGAAGAATTCGGCGGCCTCGACGAAGACGCTTTCGACGATGACGACTTCGACTACGATGATGACGATGACGATGATGATGACGACGAAGACGACGATGATGATGATGACGAAGACATAGACTACGATTACGACTACGAAGACGAAGAGCGCTAAATCTTAACTTGAGGCGCTGCCGCATCCCCCAATTCCACGAGCACCTCGCGCGCGCGCTTCAAGATCGCGGACAGGTCTGGTGAAGCGCACGGATCGAGCGTCTGCTGCAACAAAGCATCGAGCTTGCGATCACGGCCTTGGGTTTCAGCCAACGCCGCCAGGGCTCCGGCCACGAGCTCTCGCGGCTCGCGGTCACTCACCGCGAGATTTTGCACGACCCTCCGCAGCGCGTCACGATCGTGCTTTCGCAAACACTCGCGGTGATTGATGACCTCTAACGCCTCGAGAAAACGCGCGAGCCCCGTTACCGCGAGCTTGCCGGGCTCGGCGCGCAACGGCGACCATAGCGCCAGCAGCTCGGACAAAGCCCGATGCTGCGTGAGAAAGCTGCTCTTGTCGTTGGCGCGCATCCAGGCAAAAGCCGGGGTGTGCAGAAAATCGCTGACCTGCCGAACGAGCTCTGACAACGGCGCGGCCCAACACGAAGGCGGCAGCGCATGAAGCTCGGCTTCGAGACGCGTGACCTCCTCGCGCAAGGCGAAGATCCGCGCACGCAGCTCACGCGCAATTGCGAGCTGCGCGTTCTCGGCTTGCAGGGGCGCGCGCGCGGCATCCGGTAGACACTCGAAGATCCCATATAAAATGGCGCACAACGCGGCGTGCAGGTGAGCCATGTGCTCTTGCATGGCGCTGAGCAAAGTCCACCCGTCCTTGAGCTTCAACAGAGCCGGCAGACGTTGGCGAAAAGCACCTAGATCGTTCGCGAGCACGAACTTCATGGTCCACGCCGTCTCGGCGATCCGCATAAAGACGACCTCGAGAGATCGATCTAAAGTCGCGGCCGCTTCATGACACTCGACGAGAGGCAAGAGCGAAGCCTGCAACTGCTCGACGCCGAGCCACACCTGCAAGAGCGCGCCCTCGCACATCGCCCAGAGCTCGGCAGCGGAGCGCGTCGTGATCTGACGCTCGATGGTCGTCAGATCGACGCTATTGGCCTGCGCCATTACGGTTACGGCCCTCGTGACGACGGCCTCGACGAGCACGCGCGAGTTCTCGTCCAACGCTGTCGCGATGCCGGCGCGTAATAACTCTGGGTCAACACTGGTCGCCGATCTCAGCATGCTTCTCAATACAATTATCCCAGACAAGAGGCCCAGGCTCCACCACAACCGCGACTAGAATTCGGCATAACCACGGCAACTTATTCGTGTTTTTGAATCAAGACCAACAATTGATCTGTTTTGCGCTATACTGTGGCGAAAGCATGTATTTTGACTAGCGATACGAATGAGCGTGAGCTAGCACAAGCAAGAGCCCGGCACGCGGGCGTCACAGGTTGTTCAAGGGGTGTGGGAGGCCAGGAGCGGTTGCCGATGGCAACACCAGATGGTTTGATTCTCTATGTCGATGATGAACGCACCAACCGCGTCGTCTTCGAGCAGTGCTTCGGCCGGCGCTTCGAGGTCAAGACCGCGGGCTCGGCGCGCGAAGCGCTCGAGCTTCTGAAGACCGAGAACGTGGCGGTCCTGGTGACCGACCAGCGCATGCCGGATATCTCGGGCAACGAGCTTTTGCGTCGAGTCAAGGAGCTCTACCCCGATATCGTACGTATCGCCATCACCGCCTACAGCGATCTCGATCCGATCTTGCGCGCCGTCAACGACGGCCTCGTCGTCCGCTATATAATCAAACCCTGGGATACGGCCGAGCTCGAGCAGATGCTCTCGTGGAGCCTGGAGGCCTTCCAGCTCGGGCGCGAAAACTCGGCCCTAAACCTCAGGCTGATTCAGACCGAGCGCCTGGTGACCCTCGGCAGCATCGCCGCGACCGTCATTCATGACCTCAATCAACCGCTGTCTTATCTCCTGACCAACTCCGAACGGCTAAGTCAGCTCGCACCCGCCGCGCCAGCCTTGACCGAGCTTCTAAAAGACCACGGGGACGCGCTGCCGACGGCCGCGCGTGAGCAGCTCACGGATCTCGCCAGCGAGCTCGCGGATATCGTCAGAGACATGCTCGAAGGATGTCGGCTCATGCACGGACTGACCTCGAGCATGCGCCGGCTGACCCGGCCAAGCCACGCGGCGGAGCCGCGCGCCTGCGACCCCTTGCCGGTGATCCGTTATGCGATCTCGGTGTGTCGCAACCTGGTGCTCAACTCGCACGCCATGCTCACTTATGACGGCCCTACCCTCTTGCCGCGCCTGGCGATCGGCTCGACCGAGCTCAGTCAAACCCTCATCAACCTCATCGCCAACGCGGCGCAGGCCGTAGGTCGCCGCGAGACGGGCGGCGGGCAGGTCAACGTCACCAGCGTCGACGCCGCCGACAAGCTCACCCTCATCATCGCCGACAACGGCCCGGGGATGACCCCCGAGGTGCTCGAGCGCGTGGGGACACCCTTCTTCTCCACCAGGCCCGACGGCACCGGCCTCGGGGTCGCGCAGTGCCGAAGACTCGCCGAGCGCGCCGGGGGCGCGGTCATCATCGAGAGCAAAGAGAATTTCGGCACCACGGTCCGCGTCACCCTGCCGAAGGTGCCACTAGACTAAGCTTCCTCACGGTCCCGGTCCCGGTCACGGTCCTTGACCGTGGGACGCCGGTTCGCGGCCAGGACGCGCTTACGCAATCGAATGGCATGCGGCGTCACCTCGATCATCTCGTCGTCCTTGATCCACTCGAGGCACCGTTCGAGGGTCATGACCCGCGGTGGTGTGATCACCATGTTCTCATCGTGCCCGGTGTTACGCACGTTGGTGAGCTTCTTCTCGCGGCAGACATTGACGTCGAGGTCGTTGCCGCGGATGTGCTCGCCCACCACCATCCCCTCATAGACCTGCGTCCCCGGCGAGACGAAGAAAGGCCCGCGCGATTGCAGGTTGTTGATGGCGTATGGCGTGGCCACCCCCAGCCGGTCGGACACGAGCGCCCCGAGGGTGCGCTTGGCGATAGGTCCACCCCAGGGCATCCAACCGTCGAAGACGCTGTGCAAAATCGCCGTGCCGCGCGTGGCCGTCAAGATCGGGCTGCGCAAGCCGAAGAGCCCGCGCGTCGGGATGAGATACTCGATTCGCACCCGTGAGCCCTCATAGCGATGATCCGTCATCTGCCCGCGCCGCGGACCGAGCAGCTCGGTGACGACGCCGAGGTGCTCGCCGGGGACGTCGATCACCACCCGCTCGATCGGCTCCTCGAGGCCGTTTGCGCCCTCGCGTGTGACCACCTCGGGGTTGCGCACACAAAGCTCGAAGGCCTCGCGCCGCATCCCCTCGATCACCACGGCGAGCTGGAGCTCACCGCGACCGAAGACCCGAAACTGATCCGGGGTGTCCCCATCTTGCACGCGGATGGACGGGTTCATGTAAGACTCTTTGTAGAGCCTCTCCCTGAGGTGACGACTCGTCACGTAGATGCCGCCGCTTTTGCCACTCAACGGGCCATCGTTGACCTGGAAGACCATGACCACCGTGGGCTCGTCGACGACGATGGGGTCGGGGATACAAGTCGCCGCGGTGTCGGCCAGCGAGTCGCCGATGGCGATGTCCTCGAAGCCCGAGAGCGCGACGATGTCGCCCGCGCGCGCCTCCTCGAGCGGCAGGCGGCGCACGCCCTGGAACGTGTAGACGCCGGTCACGCGGGTCTCATAAGCGCGCGTCCTGGTGCAGGCGCGCACCATCTGATTGACCCTGACGCGGCCTGACTGCACCCGGCCCACCACGAGCCGGCCGACGTAGTCGTCGTAAGAGAGCTGATTGACCTGCAAGATGAGCGGCTCGTCGGAAGTATCTCGCGGCGGCGGGAGCGTATCGACGAGCGCCTTGACCAGTGGCGCCAGATCCTGCCCGGCCACGCCGAGCTCCGTCGAGGCCGTGCCCTCACGCGCATTGGTATAGAGCACCGGGAACTCGAGCTGATGCTCGTGCGCACCAAGATCGATGAACAGATCGTAGACCTCGTTGAGCACGCCCTGGGGCCGCGCGTCCTGACGATCGATCTTGTTGATGGCGACGACCACCGGCAGTTTCTGCTCGAGGGACTTGCGCAGCACGAAGCGCGTCTGCGGCAGACAGCCCTCGGCGGCATCGACGAGCAGCAAGACGCCATCGACCATGCGCAAGGTGCGCTCGACCTCGCCGCCGAAATCGGCGTGCCCGGGAGTGTCTACGATCTGCAGCGTGACGTCGCCGAACCGCACCGAGGTGCACTTGGCGAGGCTGGTGATGCCGCGCTCACGCTCCTGGTCGTTCGAGTCCATCGCGCGCTCGACTATCTGCTGGTTGTCGCGAAAGAGCCCGCCTTGGCGAAAGAGAGCGTCGACCAGGGTGGTCTTGCCGTGATCGACGTGGGCGATGATGGCCAGGCTACGAATATCGTTACGGTACTTCATGGTTGCTGTTATGCTCGCTGCGTTTTGGGGGACAAAAATAAGGATAAAGCTCTTCAGTCGGAAGTTACGGGGGTATCTGGCGGCGCCAGCTCGGGCGCCTGAGGCGCCTCGACGTCGAGCGCCGCGCTGTCCGGGGCCGGCGCTGGCGGCGCGGGCTCGACCGGATCCAGGTCCTCCTCCTCGTCGAAGCGCGACTCGCCGTAGATGTCGGATTCGGGGGCGCGACCACGCGAGGACTTCTTCCTCGGCTCCTCTTTGGCCTCCTCCTCGAGGACGCGAGCGTTGTCGAGGCGCCGCGTGACATAGGCCGGGAGGGTTATCTCCTCGCGCGGGCGCACGTAGTTCATCCTCGTGCGCACGCGGCGGATCTTGCGCTGCACCAGCATCGGATTTTGGTGCTCGGCGAGACAGGCATAGTAATAAGCGAGCGCGCGATCGAAGTCGCCGAGCTCCTGAAAGCAGTTGCCGAGCTCGAAGAGCACGAGCGACGCCAAGGAGGGATCGGGATCGCCCTCGAGCAGTACCTCGTAGGTCGCCACCGCCTCGGCGTAACGTCCTTGCACATAGAAAGAGTTGGCGACTTGAAAGCGCGCTTGCGCCGCCTCGGCGGAGGTGGGCCAACGCTTTATCAGCGCCGCGGCCTCGGTGCGGGCCTGCTCGTAGTCGCGCCCCTGAAAGAACGCGCTCACGATCTGTAGCTTCGCCCAGCGGGTCTCGTCCTTGTCGGGGAAGTCGGCGACGATCTTCTGATACTCGCTGATGGCGGCGTCGAGGTTGCCGAGCTTGTGGTGGTGAATGTCCGCCACCATCGCGTGCGCGGCGAACGCCTGCTCGGTCTTCGGATAGAGACTCACGAGCCGTTCGTAGATGCGCAGCGCCTTCTCGTAGTCCTTCAAGTACAAGGCGTTGATCTTGCCGAGCCGGTCGAGCACGACGAGCCTCTGCGCGCTCGCCTTCTCGCCGAGCTCTCCATCTTCGCCCAGGCGCTTGAGGAGCTTGAAGTACAGCCGCTCGGCCTCGACGTACTTCTTCTCGTACAGGAGATCGTTGGCGCTCTCGATGCCACCTTGGATATCGGCGCTGCACCCTGCGCTCATTATGAGGCACAGCGACAAGGCGAGCTTGGTGAGCGCCGAGGGCTTCATCTCATCCACCTTGTTCCGTGGCGTCTTCTTCGTCTTGCTCGGCGATGAGGGCCACCGAGGCGACGCTCTCGCTCGGCTGAACCGTGATGATACGAACGCCCTGGGTCGACCGACCGATGCGCGAGATGTCAGCCACCGGGACGCGGATCATCAT
Source organism: uncultured Bdellovibrionales bacterium (assembly GCA_964466695.1). GTDB lineage: Bacteria > Myxococcota > XYA12-FULL-58-9 > XYA12-FULL-58-9 > JAFGEK01 > CAYXQW01. Next base: position 32,237 of record CAYXQW010000001.1, on the reverse strand, counting down.
GCCGCGATTGGTGACGACCATGACCTCGTCGGTATCGTGCACCACGCACACTCCGGCGACGAGCCCCGTACGTTCGGTCGTGCGGAAGTTCTGCACGCCTGAGCCCCCGCGCCCTTGATGGCGATATTCTTCGAGCGCCGTGCGCTTGCCGTAACCGTGGTCGCAGATCGTCAAGATATCGACCGCGACGCCGTCGTCTTCGCGCTTGGCCAAGATCCCCATCCCCACCACGGCGTCACCCTCGCGCTTGAGTAAGACCCCGCGCACCCCGCGCGCCGCGCGGCCCATGGCCCGTACGTCATGCTCGGAGAAGCGGATGGCCATACCCTGGCGCGTGGCGAGAAAGACATCGCAATCGCCGCTCGTTACCCCGACGCCTATCAGCGCGTCGCCCTCGTCGATCGACAAGGCGATGAGCCCGCTCGCCCGCGGGTTCGAAAAGGCCATGAGATCGGTCTTCTTGATGGTGCCTTGCGAGGTCACGAAGACGACGAAGCTCCCCTCGTCGAAGGTGCGCACCGGCAAGACGGCCGCGATGCGCTCCTCGCGCTCGAGGCGAATGAGGTTGATGAGCGGTAAGCCGCGCGCGTAACGGCCGGCCTCCGGCACCTCGTGGACCTTGAGCCAATAGACCCGTCCTTGTTGGGTGAAGACGAGCAGATAAGAGTGGGTGGAGGCGACGAAGACCGACTCGACGAAGTCCTCGTCGCGCGTGGTGGCGGCCGTCTTGCCCCTGCCGCCGCGGCGCTGCGCGCGGTAGGTGTCGATCGGGGCGCGCTTGATGTAGCCGCAGTGCGAGAGCGTGACGACCATCTCCTCGTCGGCGATGAGATCCTCGACCGACATCTGACGCGCGTCGCGGACGAGCTCGGTGCGCCGGGCGTCGGCGTAGTCGCGTTTTACGGCGTCGAGCTCGCCGATTATCACCTCGAGCAAGAGCTCGTCGGAGCCGAGCACGGCCACGAGGTGCTCGATGGTCTTGCGCAGCTCGTCAGCCTCGGCGGCGAGCTTGTCGCGCTCGAGCCCGGTCAGGCGCGCGAGCCGCATCTCGAGGATGGCCTGCGCCTGCTCGGCGTTGAGCATCATCACCCCCGCGGCGAGCGCCGCCTTGCCGCTCTCGTAGTCGAAGGTGAGCAGCCGCTCGCACAGCGCGCAGAAGGACGGCGACAAGGGCAGACGCTCGGCCATGAGCGCCGCGCGCGCCTCGTCGGTGCTCGAGGAGCCGCGGATGAGCTCGATGATCCTGTCGATGGCGTCGATCGCCACGAGCAAGCCGAAGACCACGTTGAAGCGCTGCTGTGCCTGGCGCAAGAGGAAGCGCGAGCGCCGCGTCACCACCTCGCGGCGGTGATCGAGGAAGTGCCGCAGCATCTCCTTGAGCGACAAGGTCTGCGGCTGCCCGTCGACGATCGCGACCATGTTGATGCCGAAGGAGGTCTGGAGCTGCGTGTTGATGTAGAGCTGGTTTAAGATGACCTCGGTGTTCTCGTCGCGCTTTACCTCGATGACGATGCGCATGCCCTCGCGCGAGGACTCGTCGCGGATGTCGCGGATGCCGGTCAGGCGCTCTTCCTTTACGAGCTCGGCGATCTTCTCGGTGAGCGTGGCCTTGTTGACGTAGTAGGGGATCTCGGTGATGACGATGAGCTCGCCCCGCTTGCCCTCCTCGACGTGGGCGCGACCGCGCACCTGCACGATACCGCGGCCCGTCTCGTAGGCCGAGCGCAAGCCGGCCGTGCCGTAGACCATGCCGCCGGTCGGGAAGTCAGGCCCCGGCACGAACACCATCAGCTCGGCGGAGGAGAGCTCGGGGTTCTTCGCCAAGGCCTTCGCGGCCTCGATGACCTCGCCGAGGTTGTGTGGTGGGATGTTGGTGGCCATCCCCACGGCGATGCCCGAGGAGCCGTTGACGAGCAGGTTCGGGAAGCGCGTGGGGAGGACGGACGGCTCCTCGAGCGAGCCGTCGTAGTTCGGGACGAAGTCCACCGTGTCTTTGTCGAGGTCGGCGAGCATCTCCCCGGCCAGGCGGGCCATGCGCACCTCGGTGTAACGCATCGCGGCTGGAGGGTCGCCGTCGATCGAGCCGAAGTTGCCCTGACCATCGACCAGGAGGTGGCGGAGCGAGAACTCCTGCGCCATGCGGACGAGGGTGTCGTAGACCGCGGCGTCGCCGTGGGGGTGATATTTACCGATGACGTCACCGACGACGCGGGCCGATTTTTTGTACGGGCGATTATAGGTGTTGCCGAGGTCGAGCATGGCGTAGAGCACGCGCCGGTGCACGGGCTTTAGGCCATCACGCACGTGCGGCAGCGCGCGACCGATGATGACGGACATGGCGTAATCGAGGTACGACGCGCGCATCTCGTCTTCGATGTTGATCGGCAGCAGGCGATCGGACGTCGGGGGCGGTACGCCTCCCTCGGGCGGCAAGGTAACGGTCATGGGCGCGGCTTATAGCTCACGCGACCTACGATGCAAAGCGCGCGACCAGGCAATCTCACGGGAGCTCAAAGCCCGTCAAAACTCGCTGAGCTTGCCCAGCAACCATTGGCGTTCAGCGCCGCGCAACGACAAGCGATCAGCCGCTTCGGCGGGCGTTTTTCCTCCCCGCGTAAGCGCGATCAGCCCGGCGAGTCGCAGAGCCCGTGCGCGGTTGACCACCCCCTCCCGAACCCACTCGCGCCAAGGACTCGCGGGGCTGATATCGGCAGTCGCGGCGATAACTCGCTGGACCTCCGCGGGCTTCAAGGAGGGGCAAATCACGAGGATCTTGGCGACGGTGTTGCTGGTGTTGGCCGCGGCGTGCGAGGTCCCTTCATAAGAGCCCAGGATACCGCTCGCCGCGAAGGCGACCTTCGTCGGGGAGTAGCTCGATGCTGGGAGCTTGGCGCCGCTCTCGACGCCCGCAGCCACAACCACCAGGTTCGGCGCGCTGAACGCAGCCAGGTCGTTGGGGCCCGGTGCCCCCAAAGTAACATCATGGTTGAGGTGGCTCCGAGGGTCGGCGGTGAGATCTTTGGCCGACGCCTCGAGTTTTGGCCCACCGACGAGCGCGGCTTGGTTGCCGGCACTCTTGACGAAGACGATGTCTGGATGAGCTCGAATGAGCCTTTGGGTGCGCTCCACACCATCAGCGCTATTCCCGAAGCTCATGTTGATGACCTTGGCGCCATGCGAGATCGCGTACTCGATCGCATCCTCCAGGACATCGCCAAAACGCCCGGGATCGGCCCCGACGACCTGCAAAGCCATGGTCTCGACATTCGTCGCTCCGCTTTGAATCAAGCGCATCATGCCATTGGCATGCACCTTGCTGGCCGGGGGTGTTCGACCCCAGGATTGAGGTGGCGTGAACTCGCTCTTGTCCTCGACGAAGTTATAGCCATGGTAGTCATCGACGCGGCCGTCGCCATCATCGTCGAGGCCGTTCTCCTTTTCCCCGGGGTTGGCCCATAACGAGTTGGCGATCGCCGGATCATCGATCACGAAGCCGGTATCGAGAACGGCCACGATACATGGCTCGGTCGTCATCCCGACGGCCTTGGCGACCGCGTCGAAGGTCGCATCGGGCAAGGTGGGATCAAAGGCGACCAGATCCACGGGGGCGGCGGCGTGGATGTTGCGATAGGTAGACAGCGGCAGAAGCTCGAGCCGCTGGCCGAGCTGCGCTCCGAGGTTTTTGGCGACCTCGACGCGCGCGAGAAAAGTTACTCGATCGAGCGTGGCCTCGATTACTTTGCCGACCTCAGACAAGCGCCGATCCGGGCATTGTTGGGCAAGGCTCGCGAGCCAGCCGGCGAGCGCGCTCGTGTCCAACCCCGAAAATCGCGCGCAACCATCTAGCAGAAGCGGTGTCAGCCCCGCGCCGAGAGCGAGCAGATCCAGCGCAGCCGGCTTGGCGCCCAAGATATGGGCGAAGATCTCCCGCCGATCGCCGGCGCTTACGACCTCGCCGCGGGCCATGACCTCGATGATGGCAGCCGCCGCCAGCGGCTCCGTACGAATGAGCTTCTGCAGCTTTGCGGCAAAAGCCTCCTCGTCCAGGCCTGTCCAGGAGCTGTGTTCATCACGAAGCTCTGTCGCTTGCTTGATAGCCCACAAGTCACGACGAGACTCTAGTCGTTGCCGATAAGCGAGCAGGCCCTGTTGCAGGTCGGTCTTTCCTTGCTTTCGCGCCTGCTCGGCGGCGGGGGCGAGGCGAGCCAAGGCGCGGTCGAAGCTATCGGGACGCAGGCGCTCGAAATGAGAGCTCAATAGACCATCGGAGGCGACGAGATCTCGATCGCTCAAGACATTGTCGCCGTCGACATCGAGAGTCTCGAGCTCCCCTTCGGCGATATTGGCCTCGGCCAGCTCGACCTCGCCGCTGATACGACCGTCGTTGTTTAGATCTGCTCGGCTAGCAATATAATCCTGCTTCTTTATCTGTATCATCCCTATGGTTTTAGCATACTGCGACGGTTAAGTGAATGTGCGCTCGCACCGGCTGCTTGACAATCGGAGCGCCGGACCATAACAGGCGGGACCATTTGCGCTCCCACTTACGGAGCGCGAGGACCAACCACGGGGTTTTCGCCCCCGCGCGCGTCCTTCTCGACAAGGAGAGACCAACCATGACTATGCACAAAGAGCGAAAATTGGGGCTTTTGGGGAAGAAGATCGGGATGACGCAGATCTTCACCGAGGACGGTCGCGCCCTCGGCGTCACCGTGGTGGAGGTCGGCCCCTGCCTCGTCCTCGACAAGCGCAGCAAGGTCGCAGGTCAGAACGGCCGCGCCGACGGCTACACCGCGCTTCGCCTCGGGTTCGACAAGAAGCTCGAGCGCAAGGTGAGCAAGCCCGAGGAAGGCACCTTGAAGAAGGTCGGCGGCAAAGAGAAGGCCCGCGTCTTCGTGCGTGAGCTTCGGGTGGACGAAGCCACCGCCGGGCGCTTCGAGGTGGGCCAGGACATCACCCTCAAAGAGCTCGACTTGCAGGCCGGCCAATACGTGGACGTCACCGGCATCAGCAAGGGCGCCGGCTTCCAGGGCGTCTTCGCGCGGCATCACTTCGCCGGCTCCAACGCGAGCCACGGCGCGCACGAGTACTTCCGCCATGGCGGCTCCATCGGCTGCCGCAAGTGGCCGGGCCGTGTCATGAAGGGCCGCCGGATGCCCGGACACCAGGGCGCCGAGAAGGTGACGATGCAAAACTTGCAGCTCGCCAAGGTGATCGAGGAAGACAACGTCGTGCTGCTTTTGGGCTCGGTGCCCGGCCCGAAGAACGGCTACGTCGTGCTCCGCCCCGCCATCAAGGGCTGAGAACAGGTTTTGACACCTCCGAGCCAGTCCGTGTGTGACTGCGCCTCCATAGACACGCACAACGCAGGCCGGAGGTTGGATTCCTACGTGAGGCAGCTTTTGCCCCACGTCCCTCTCGGCACGCTCATGAAGCTCTTGCGGCGCGGGTCCATTCGCGTAAACCAGCGTCGCGCCAAACCGAGCTATCGCTTGTGCGCGGGGGATCTGGTCTCTTGGCCGCGCGGGCTGTCGCCTCCCGCGATGGAGCCTTCGCCAAGCCCCGCGCGTCGCGTCGAGCTCGAGATCCTCTTTGAAGACAACGACCTCTTGGTGGTGTCGAAGCCGGCGCGCCTCGCGGCGCATGCCGGCAGCGGCCATAACCGAGACTCGTTGATCGATCGCGTCGTTTCTTATCTCGGCGCGGCCCATGCTCCTCCCGGCCAGAGGCCCGGGCTCGTGCAGAGGTTGGATCGAGATGTCTCGGGTGTCTTGATCCTGGGCAAACACGCCACGGCGTTACGCGCCTTGACCTTGGCAATCGAGCGCGGCGCCATCGACAAGCGCTACGTGGCGCTCGTCGCCGGGCGCGTATCGAAGGACACGGGCGAGATCGACTCGCCGCTCGTAAGAGCCGCCACGAGCGCGCCCCCGGGGAAACCGCGCGTGTTCCCGAGCGCGGACGGCAAGCCGGCGCACACCCGCTACCGCGTGCTCGAGCGTCATGCCGCTACGACTCTTCTCGAGATCGAGATAAGCACGGGCCACCGGCATCAGATCCGCGCCCACCTCTTGGCGGCGGGCTATCCCATAGTTGGCGATCCCCGCTACGGTCCCCCTGTGCGTGATCTCGGGCTCGGTCTTACGCGACCTTTCTTGCACGCGCAAAGCGTCGCGTTCGCGCACCCGCTCACAGCGCAACCCTTGCGATTCAACGCGGAGCTCCCGCAAGAGCTCGCCGCTTTACTGCAGGCTTCTAGAGCACAAAAAACGCGATAGCGCCGCCTATGCCCAAGAGGAGCAGCACCCCGAGCCCCACCACCAAAAGCTCGATCGGGAACTTCCTCGCCACAGGTTTTAAAAGCTCCGGATCGATGGCGCTCAAGTCGGGCTCCTCTCCGACCTCGGGAGGCGACGCGGGAGGGGGCTCGACCAAAGGAGGCTCGCCCTCGCCTGCATTTTCTTCGCTCGGCGCCTCGCCCTCGGGGGCGCCGAGCGCCTCGTCGTCGTCGGCAGCCGCGGGATCTTCGATCGCGAAGCCGGGCACATCTTTGAGGGCGTCGAGCAGATCGGCGTCCGGGTCGATGAAGACGAGCCGGATCGGGCCTATCACCACCTCGTCTTTATCGCGCAGGCGGCGGGGTTTCTGGATCTGCTTGTCGTTGATGATGACGCCGTTCTTCGAGCCGAGATCACCTATGGTGTAGCCGTTCCAGTCTTTCTTCACCTGCGCGTGGCGACGCGAGACGTTGGGGTCGTTCAGCACGAACTCGCAGTCCTTCGAACGCCCGAGCACCCACTCGCTCGTATTGCCTCCCAAAGAAAAACGAGCGCCCTCGTTCGGCCCGCACAAGACGCGGAAGTAGGGACCTTCGCTGCGAGCCTCGCCGAGCCGCCCGAGGATGCCCTCGACGGCCTTGGCGGCGATGGCCTGGGTCGCCTCGCTCGGATCGGAGGCCGCCACCTTCTGCGTTTCGATGTGCGCCGTGATGCGCGCGCGCGCGAGCTCGATGAGGTCGTTGTCGCGCAGGACCTTCTTCTCGCCCTTCTCGACCCGCTTGCCGTTGACCTGGGTGCCGTGCGTCGAGCCGAGGTCCTCGATGACGTAGACCTGATCGGTGAGGTTTATCCGCGCGTGCTGGCGCGAGATCGTCGAGAGCGGGATCTGGAAGTCGGCCGAGCCGTCGCGTCCTATGATGAGCGAGCAGGTGTTAGACTCATGCGTCAACGCACGCGGTGCCTGACCTTGGACTTCGATTAAGGCGGTAAGTCGAATCACGTCCGCTCATGCCCTCACGGCTGCCCGTACTGCAGCTCACGAACGCGCGAGATACACCACTCCTTCTCCGCCGCCAACGGCTCGTCGCGCAAGACATCTACGAACTTCTGGCAATAAGCGATGGTCTCGTCTTTTTGCAGGGAGCGATCGAACAACCTCGCGAGGCGATAGTAGACTACTTTGTAGTTGGGTTGCAGGCGAGCCACGTTGAGGTACTCGCTCTTGGCGTTGTCGTATTGGCGTTTTTCGTCCCAGAGCGTACCGAGCTTGAAGTGGAGCTCGGCGTCGCCGGGGTTGTCGCGGATCTTGCTCATCAGCCTCTCGACCGCAGCGTCTTGGCGACCGATGCACTCGGTGGCCGCCATGAGGTTCTTCTTGGCCTCGAGGTGGCCTGGCGAGAGCACCAGCGCGGAGACGAAGGCGTTGTAGGCGTCTTGACAGCGGCTGAGCTGATACTGGGCGAGGCCGAGGTGATAATACGCGTCGGCGTCGTCCGGGCAGATCTGCACGAGGCGCTCGAAGTGCGCGCGCGCATCGGACCAGTCTTTTTGGTTGAGCGACACGTACCCCATGCCCATGCGGCAATCGCAGGCATCGGGTTGCAGCTCGAGGCAGCGCATGTATTGGTCTTTGGCCTCCTCGTAGCGCTGCTGGTAGAGCAGCGCGAGGCCGAGGTTGACGCGGCTGTTGACGAAGCCCGGATCGACCTCGAGGGCGGAGCGGAACTGCTCCTCGGCTTTTACGTACTCGCGACGGTCGTTGAGCCAGATCGCGCCGAGGTTGTTGTAGGCCTCGGCGAAGTCGCGCTTGAACGAGATGGCGCGCTTGAAGTACTCCACCGCCAGCTCGAGGTGCCCGCGGTGGTACTCGACGAGGCCGCGGCAGTTCCAGGCCTCGGCGTACTTCGGAGAGTACTCGAGCGCGAGCTTGGCGCGCGCCTCGGCTTCGTTGAGCTTGTTCTCGCTCAAATATTGCGAGCAAAAAGCCGTGTTTTCTTGGGCGCTCGGGTGAATCGTGTTCTCGACGCAGTAGGCGCAGGCCATCGGCATGGCGAGCAAGGCGACCGTCCCGACCACGCGCACCGGCCGGCGGTAAAAAGCCCCGAGGCGTGCGCACAAACGAGCGAAACGAGAGAGGAGCTTCATCGGCAAACACCAGTTCGAGCAAAGGCTAACGCGATCTCGAGTTTCTTAAGGTCAGCTCCGGCGCCTGTCAATCACAAGCAGGTGACAATATCTGCGGCAACCGCGAAGGTCCTCCTCCGGGTATGTCCAAAAATGGCGACTTGCCGCGCGCGGCTTGGCGGCTTAAGAAGCGAGATTCCGGGAGCTTGTGTAATGTCCTCAGAGAAGAGCTACGCCGCCTTGTTCGATGCGCTGCAACGAATCGCGAACGACGACCCGCGCCGCGCGCCCCAGCTCCTCGCCGCCATCCTCGCGGGGGGGCCCTTCCGTCCTTTCCTCGAGAAGCCCGAGCTCTTGAGCGCGGTGGTGGTGCTGGCGAAGAAATACGTCGCCGAGAAGAAGAACGCGGCGGCGAAGAGCGCCACCACGACGACAGCGAAGCAAAGCTCGACAGGACGCGTGCTCTCCTTGCGTGAGCTCGCGCCGCGACCTGGTCCACCGAAGGCCTGATTTCAGCAAGGAGCGCGCAGATGGCCGAAATTACACCTATTGGTGACAACCCGACGCGGATCGGAACCCCGCAGCCGACCCCCGAGGCGGCGACGCCCAACCCCGTGGACGAGGTCACGACCGACCAGGCCGACGTACGCAGCCTGCGCGACGAGGACCGCGACGCCAAGCGCGAAGACGACGCGGCGGCGGCCTTGGAGCGCATGCACCTCGCCCACCAGGCCATGTTCCAGATCGATAACCAGGCCGCGCTACAAGGTGGCGCCAGCGAGAACGAGAGCGCCGTGGGCGCCGTGGCGACCTCCCACGATTGGACGGCGGAGGTGCGCAACGACAGCTCAGGGTGGTCTTACGACGAGCCGCCGGGAGGCGCACTCGACGCCGCGGTCAACGCCGCCGACTGGACTTACACCAACGCCTTCGAGCCTCGCGTCGAAAACCTCGAGGCGACGGCGGCAAGCGAACGCGAGCGCGCATACGAGCAAAGCCAAGATGACGCTCGGCGCGATGAGACTACTCTGAAGTAGCGGCTACAAGAGACATGAAGATCACCATCGTAGGCGGCTCGGGGCGACTCGGCTCGTGGTACGCGAAGCGCCTCGCGGCCGCCGGGCACGCCGTCACCATAACCGGGCGCAACCTCGAAAAATTGCGTGGGATCGCCGCGGATTCGGGCCTTGTCGCCACCACCGACAGCGTGGCCGCGATGCGTGACGCGAGCGTCATCATCATCAGCACTCCCATCGCGACGACGGCGCCCGTGATCGAGCTCGCCTGCCGCGAAGCGCCAAAAGGCGCTCTGGTCTGCGACTTCGCCTCGGTCAAGAAGACCATCCTCGGCGCTTATCGCGTGACTACGCGAGACGATCTGGAGCTCGCGAGCTTACACCCGCTGCACGGCCCCAGGGTGAGCTGCCTGCAAGGCCTCACCGTCTTGACCGTGCCCTTGCGGACGGGCCCGAACTACCTGCAGCTTTGCCACTTCTTGTCTTCCTCCGGCGCGCGCTTGGTCACCCTCGACGAGGCACAGCACGACAAAGACATGGCCGTCTTGCAGGGGCTCACGCACTTCGTGGCCATCACCGCCGCCTGTACGCTCGTCGAGACCTCCGTTCCGGCGTTCGAGACCCCAGCCTATGCCCTGCTGCGCACCGCGCTCGCCCGGGTGCTCTTGCAAGATCCGGCCCTCTACGCCGCCATTCAGCTCGAGAACCACGAGAACCAGGCCATGCGCAAAGCCTTCCTGCGCAAGGTCGAGGACCTGGCGCGCCTGGCCGAGAGCGGCGATCTGGCGGCGCTGCAACGCGAGATCGAGAAAGGCGGGCGCGCCTTCGGCGACCCCGAGCAAGAGCTCGGTGACACCGACGCCTGTCTCGCCGTCCTCACGAGCCGCCGGCAAGACCCGAAGACCCACCGCATCGCCACCCTCGGCCCGCCCGGCACCTTCTCGGATTTCGCCGTGCGCAAGCTCGGCCAGCTCCGCGACTGGCACGTCACCCCCGTCTACCATCGCACCATCACCGAGGTCTTCGACGCCGTAAAAAAGGGCGAGGTGCCCGTCGGTGTAGTGCCGGTCGAGAACATGATCGACGGCACGATCGCGATCACCCTCGACACCCTCTTCGCCACCGGGCTCAAGGTCTCGGCCGAGCTGCTCGTCCCCGTGCATCACGCCATCGCGGCCAACCCCGGCACGCGACTCGCCGATATCAAGCGCGTCCTCAGCATCCCGCCCGTGTTAGCGCAGATAGGCACGTGGCTACGCGCGCACGCTCCGACCGCCAAGCTCGTCGAGACCAACAGCACCGCCGAGGCCATCACGCAGGTGGCGCAGACCCGCCTCATGGGCGACGCGGCGGTGGGCCTGGCCACGACGGCCGAGGCCACAGGTCTCACCGTCCTCGCTCGCGACATCGAGGACGAGAGAGGCAACGAGACACGCTTCTTCCTCATCGGGACGGACGACGCCGAGCGCACCGGCCACGATCGCACGAGCTTGTGCGTACACGATGTCTCGAACAAGCCGGGCGTGCTCGACCACATCCTGCACGTGATGGCCGCGCACGGCTTGAACCTCTCGAAGGTCGAGTCGCGACCCACGCGCAAGCGCCTCGGCGATTACCAGTTCTACATCGACGTCGAGGGCCACCGTGACGACGAGCCTCTGCAAAAGGCCATCGCGATCTTGCGCCGCGAGGCCGAGGTGACCATCCTGGGAAGCTACCCGAGAACCTTCTGACCCCATGGCCGCCCCGGCACCCGAAGCCTTCGGTGACGCGAAGCTAGCTCGCGAAGAGCTCCTGCCGCACGGGCTCGCCGGCCCGCGCCTCGATGAGCGCGGCCTGTACGCCCTGTGGGCGGTGGCGGCGTGCGTGCCCATGTCAATGTCCATGGCCGGCGGCCTGCTCGGCCTCGTGCGACCCGCGACCCTCGCGACCTTCGCGGGCGGCCTCGGCGCCGCCTTGCTCTTGGCCATGCTCCTCGGGCGTACCACCTTGCGGCTCGGCGTGGGCAGCGTCCCGCAGGCGCGAGCGACCTTCGGACCGCGCGGCGCGTCGCTCGTGCTCTTTTGGCGCGCGAGCGCGGGCGTCTTTGTCGCCGCGGCGTACCTCGCGGCGCACGGCGAGTGGATCTTGCGGCTCGCGCACGCCACGCGGCTCTACCTCTCGCCGCTCGTCGCGCGCGATATCCCTCGCGCGTTCGAGCCCGCATCGAGCATGGTGTTGCTCATCTTCATCATCGTCCTCGCCATGCGTGCGGCGCGCAAAGACGGCCTCGCGCTCGCGCGCCACCTCGAAAAGACGCTGCTCTTCTCCGCGTTGCTCGCGGTCGCGCTCGTCGTGCTCGTCTTGCTGCGCGCGCCCGCGAGCCTCTCACAAAGCCCGCCCGCGCCACGCGCTCTCGGGCTTGCAGGTCTCGCGCAAGCTCTCCTCTGGTCTGTGCCCGCCATCCTCGGGGTCAACGACTGGTGGCGCTACCGGCGCGGTCGCACGCTTGTCTGTGAGGGCGCGCGCGGCGCCCTCGGCATGGCGGCGTTGCTGCCTCTCTTTTTGCTGACCGCGCTCGTGGTCGCGGAGCGCGCCCTCATGACGAGCGGCGTCGACCACGGCCACCTTATCCCCAACGCCGTCGCCGCGTGCGGCCTTTTGGCCGCAGCCCTGGCGCTCGCGGTGACGATAGCGCTCGCGGTCGCCACAGTCGCGCTCATCGGGATCTTCGGGCCGAGCTTGGCCTTGATGGGGGCGTGGCCCTACCCCGCGCGCTGGCGAACATCGACGCGCGTTATGGGCGTGGCCATCTTGGCCGCGGCCGTGTTTTTCTGGCTCTCGCCTTGGCTCGCGCGCTCTGTGGCCGAGGCGCTCTCTGCCGCCCTCCTGGCCGTTGTGGGCGTGATGGCCGCCGACGAGCTGCGCCGCGGCGGCGACGCCTACATCGAGGAGCTCTATCTCGCGCGTAGCTTCTACGGCCCATGCGCGGGGTTCTCACCCCCAGCTCTTTTGGCCCTGCTCTCGCCCTTCGCTGCCCGCCCCATGCTCGCGCGTCATCTCCCCGAAGATCCGACCGGGCTCTTCTGGCTCGCCTCGATCTTCTTCGTGGCCGCCGCGAGCCATCTCGTCTTTACGGCTCTCATAAGGCTTTTCGTAAAAGCGCGCGGCTGCGTGGTAGAAATAGAGGGAGAGAGAAAAAGATGACCGAGCGTATCGTCAAAGTCCACATCGAAGACCGCGAGCACCTCGTCCCGGTCGGCACGCCCATCATGGCGGTGATCGGCCGGCTCGATCCTACGGGTAAGCACATCCTCGGCGCCGTGCTCAACAACCGCCTGGTCTCGCTCTCCACCCCCATCCGCGGCGCGGCCCGCGTGCGACCCGTCCGCGCCGACGACCCCGAGGGCACCCCCATCTACCGTCGTTCGGTCTCGATCCTGCTCGCCCAGGCCGCGCGCGAGATCGCGCCCCAGGGAAGGCTCTCCATTGGGCAGTCGCTCGGTGAGGGCTACTTCTTCGAGTGGATGGGCTCGGCCGCGCTGGACGATGACACCGTCGCCGCCATCGAGGAGCGCATGCGCGCCATCGCCTTGGAGGACCGCCCTTTCATCGAAGAGCAAGTAGACATCAACGAGGCGATCGCCATGTTCGCGTGCGAGGGCGCCACCGACCGGGTGCGCTTGCTGAAGACGCGCCGGCTCACCACGGTGCCCGTGGTCTCGCTCGGCGACGAGCACCACCTCTTGCACGGACCCGTGGTCCCGGCCGCGGGCGGGCTCGATCGCTTCCACCTCGCGCGTTACAACGGCGGCATCATCCTCCACTTCCCCGGCATCGACCCGAAGCAGCGCGAGGTGCCCGACACCCCGCGTCTGTTCAAGGTCTACCGCGACACGCGCGAATGGAACGAGATCGTCGGCGTCGCCCACGTCGGTCAGTTCAACGAGCTGTGCATCGACGGCGGGGTGCGCGAGCTCGTCAAGGTGGCGGAGGCGCTGCACGAGAAGAAGGTGGCCGACATCGCCGATCGGGTCCTCGCGCGCGAGGACTGCAAGCTCGTGCTCGTCGCCGGCCCATCGGCGAGCGGCAAGACCACCTTCTCCAAGCGCCTGTCGGTCCAGCTCCAAGTCTCTGGCCGGCGGCCGATCGCCATCTCCCTCGACGATTATTACGTAGACCGCGAAAAGACCCCGAAAGACGCCGACGGCAAGCCCGACTTCGAGGCCATCGAGGCTATCGACATCGCGCTGCTCAACGACCACCTCGGTCGCCTGCTCCGCGGCGAGACGGTCTATACGCCGCGCTTCGACTTCCAGTCCGGCAAGCGCACCTCGCGCGCCGACTGGCGGCCCCTGTCCTTGCGCGCGGAGGACATGATCATCATCGAGGGGATCCACGGCCTGAACGAGCGCTTGACCCCCGCGGTGCCGCCGGAGCGCAAGTTCCGCACCTACGTGAGCGCGCTGACCCAGCTCACCATCGACCACCACGAGCGCGTCTTCACCTCCGACTCGCGCCTGATAAGACGCCTCGTGCGCGACCGCCTCTACCGCGGCTACAGCGCCGCGCGCACCATCGAGATGTGGCCGTCGGTGCGCAGGGGCGAACAGCTCCATATCTTCCCTTTCCAGGAGCAGGCCGACGCCATCTTCAACAGCGCGCTCGTCTACGAGCCCGCGGTGCTCAAGACCTACGCCGAGCGCTTCTTGTTGCAGGTCCCCATGGACGCACCGTCCTACGTCGAGGCCGATCGTCTGCTCGGCTTCTTGTCGTTGTTCGTCACGGTGTTCCCCGAGGAGGTGCCCCAGACCAGCATCCTCCGGGAGTTCATCGGAGGCAGCAGCTTCGCCTATTGAAGCCGTGCTGTAATCCCAACCCGTCACACGTCGAGAGCTCCTCATGTCGGCACTTTACATTTCTGTTCCCATCAGAAATACTTTTCGAGTTTGCTGTCGTTGCGGCGCAATAAGGCTCGCGGATTGGTGGCGAACAATTTTGCTGCAGGAAGGGAAAGGCTATTATGTTGACTAAACTAGTCGTGGTGTTGACTTTCGCTGTAGTAGGCCTGTTGGGATCGCAGGCACAGGCGGTTCAGTGCAACGTCCGAGCGGAGGATTATTCGACGGTGAACGCCTGGGTTGAGGTCACCTGTGACTCGGGCTATGTCGCAACCGGTGCCGGCGCCTACTGTCTGTACGATGATGACTTGGCGGGTCCCATTGATGCGGTCTTGATAGGCTATGGGTCAGGAGCCACTAGGCCCAACCTAGCCAAGGCGTTCTGCGATTCGTCCTTCGATTCGACCGTCGTCCTCGTTAACTGCTGTCGCTTTTGGGATTTTTAGGGAGATATTATGATTATCACTCTTATTGCCGCGACGGCGGTTCATTTTGCCCTAGTGGGCCAGACCCCAGACTGTGACCGTTATGAGGTCAGCTCAACTACCAGCAATACTTTGTCCTACCAGTGTCCGAGTGGCAGGGTGGCCACGGGCGGTGGCGTTATGTGCAATGGTGGGCAGATCGTTTCGAGCTATCCCACGCCTGACACGACGAACACCTTGCCCACAGGCTGGGCCGGTCGCTGCTCCGGCATGCCCAGTGGCGCGAAGCGGTCCGTCTTCGTGAACTGCTGTACGCCGGTTGCGCTTGGTGGTCTCACTTCATGCAGAACGGTAAAAACCAGCACCAGCACAGACACATGGTCCTACTCGGGCTGTCCGTCAGGGAAGGTTGTTATTGGCTGCGGCGGCAAGTGCTCGTCCAACGCGGGTCTCAAGCTCGTCATGCCTTGGACTAGCACAATCTGCGCGGCCACTTGCTCGGCTGTCGACATGGCTACCATTGCCATCTGCTGTGACGGAAGATCCGTACCTTGATATCTGCCTGGCCAGCCTGATCGGGACATTGGAGGCCGCACAGCCTCCGCCCTCCCGCGCCACCCGGCTGTTGAAAAAACCCGGCGATTGCGCGCATAGCTAAAGGTCATGACAAACACCCCGGCAAGACCCGACGCCCCGGGCGACGAGGAGCGCGCGGCCGCCTTCCACGTCGCCGTCCGCGACATCAAGCACGAGCTCGCCTCGCGCATCATCGGCCAGCATGAGGTCATAGAGCACCTCCTCATCACCCTCTTTGCCTCGGGGCACGGGTTGTTCGTGGGCGTCCCCGGCCTCGCCAAGACGCTCCTCATCCAGAGCCTCGCCGACGTCCTCGATCTCGAGTTCAACCGCGTCCAGTTCACACCGGATCTGATGCCCTCGGACATCAC
>CAYXQW010000001.1:7708-16557 GCA_964466695.1 uncultured Bdellovibrionales bacterium | reverse complement strand
ATCCTCGAGCAGGAAGAGGGCGGCGAGCGGGTGTTTCGCTTCGTGCGCGGGCCGGTGTTCTGCAACCTCTGGCTCGCCGACGAGATCAACCGCGCCCCGGCCAAGACCCAGGCCGCCCTCCTGCAATCCATGCAGGAGCAGCGCGTCACCGCCGGCGGCCGCACGCACGCGCTCACCCCGCCCTTTCACGTCTTCGCCACCCAAAATCCCATCGAGCAGGAGGGCACCTATCCGCTGCCCGAGGCCCAGCTCGATCGCTTCATGATGATGCTCAAGGTCGACTACCCGTCGGCGCACGAAGAGCTCGAGATCGTGCGGCGCACCACCACCGTCGAGCCCGCCGCGGTGCGCAAGGTCTTGTCGCCGCGAGCCATCCTCGACTTCCAGAGCCTCGTCTTGCGCGTGCCGGCCGCCGACCACCTGCTCGAGCTCGCGGTGCGCCTGTGCCGCATGACGCGGCCTACCGACGAGCGGGCCCCCGCGCTCGTGCGCGACTTCGTCTCGTTCGGGGCCGGCCCGCGCGCGACCCAACACCTGATGACGGCCGCCAAGGCGCGCGCGCTCTTTGTGGGCCGCGCGGCCGTAGACGCGAGCGACATCCTCGCCCTCGCCCACCCGGTGCTGCGCCACCGCGTGCTCATAAACTTCCGCGCCGAGGCCGAGCGCGTCTGTGCGGACGACGTCATCGCCGAGGTCATAACGAAGGCGCGCGGGTAGCGCACGTGCCCGATCCGCACGGAGCCGACCCCGTCGGCACGCCTGATGAAGTCGCGCTGCTCACCGAGATCGAGGACCTGCACCTGCGCGCGCGCCTCGCCGTCGAGGGGATCTTGGCGGGCGCTCACCGCACCTTGCGTCGCGGCACCTCGGTGGAGTTCAACGAGCACAAGCTCTATGCCCCCGGCGACGATATCCGACATATCGACTGGCGCGCCTTCGCCAAGACCTACCGCTACCACGTCAAGCAATTCGAGGACGAGACGAACCTCACGCTCGAGCTGCTCGTCGATCACTCGGGATCCATGGGTTTTGGCGGCGAGGGGCGCCCGACCAAGCTGCAGCTCGCGCGCACCCTCGCGGCAGCCCTCGCCTTCCTCGCCTTGCGCCAAGGGGACGCCGCCGGGCTGATCGGATTTTGCGACCGTGCTTCGATCGAGGTAGCTCCCCGCTCTACCGGCAGTCATCTCCATGAGCTCTTGCGCGCCCTGGCGGGCTTACAGCCGCGGCACGGCACCAGCATCGCGCGAGGCATCGATCACCTCGTCGGGCTACGGCGCCGGCGCTGCCTCGTCTTCGTCTTCTCGGATTTCTTCGACCCCTCGCCCGAACTAGACGCCGCCTTGCGCCGACTCGTAGCTCACCGACACGACGTAACGTTGCTCCAGATCCTAGACCCCGACGAGCTCTCCTTCCCATACGAGAGCCCGTCGATCTTCGCCTCCCTCGAGGACGACCGCCGCCTGCTCGTGCACCCTCGCACCCTGCGCACAGCCTTCATCACCAAGATGCAAGAGCACCTCGCGCGGATACGGCTGCTCGCCATGGAGGCGCGCGCCGACTACGAGCTCATCGTCACCGACACCTCGCCCGCGCAAGCCATCGCCGAGCTCTTAAAGCGCCGCGAGCTCCGCCGGGATATGACCACGTCGCAAGCTCGGTTATGATGCGCAAGGTGAGCTCGTCTTTGCGTTTGCAGGTACTCTCGGCCCCAATTTTGGCCTTCATGGCCATCGCCACGCTGCTCGGCATAACGCTCCAGGATCGCGCGCGCCTCGTCGCCGAGCTGGAGAGCCTCGAACGCCTGCGTCATCGCCTTACGCCCACGCTGTTGCGCGTGGAAGATCGGCATGTACGCACGGTCCGGCGCGCCAATGAGGCCTTCTTGGAGCCGCGCCAGAGCACGCGCACGGCGATCTTGAGCTCGACGGCGGAGCACTACCTGACAGAGATGGACATAAACCTTGTCCGCCTGCGCCAGGAGCTCGGCACGGCTCGAGGCCTCTTCGATGACACGCGCTCTTTGGCCGAGCTTGCGCGACTCGGTGTCACGATCGATCGCGTCACCGAGCAATCGCGGAAGGTGGCGCCGCACCTCGACGCCTTGCTCGAGGCGGTGCATCAAGACGACGCCGACGCCATGCTGAACGCGGTGCTCGAGCTCGAGCGCGCCGACCGCGCCATGCGCGCGCTCATGCGCGCCTCGCAGACCACGTTGCGACGGGCCTTGGCTATACGCGCCGCGCGTCTCCTCGGCGCACCGCCGGTGCTTGGCCCTCTACCCTGGACGCTCCTCGGCGCCTTCGCGCTCTTCTCCTTGTTGCTCGCCGCAAGGCCGCTCGGCCGCATAGGGTCTTTGGCGCGCGGTGAACCCACGCCGCCCGCCCTCTGCGTGGAGGAAGAGCAGCTCGCACGGCGGCTCGCCAATACCGCAGGAGAGCGCGACGAGCTCGGCCGCAAGCTCGCCGAAAAAGAACGCGAGCTCCAGCGCACCCACGCCACGGCGCGCCGCGTCGAGCAGGACCTCGCGCTCTTACGGATCTACAACGACAACCTCATGAACAGCCTTCGCGCGGCCATCGTCGTCACCGACACCGGGCTCATTTTGCGCAACACCAACCGTGCCGCCCGTGACCTGCTCGCGAAAGGAGAGACACAAGCGGGCTCGTCGCTCGAGGCGCAACCCTTGTTCGGCGCCCTCTCCCGCGTGACACCCGGAGTGCGCGACGAGCTCTTGCGCTCGATCCAGGAGCACGAGCCGTTGCGCTACGACAACCTCCTCTTCACCCGTGAAGATGGTCGCGAGATCCTCCTCGATCTGATGATCACCCCCTACATGGACGAGAGCGGAGTCGCGCGTGGCCTGCTCTTTCTGGCCGATGACGTCACCGAGGCCATGCGCATCAAGCACCAGCTCATAGCGAGCGAGCGGCTCGCTGCCATGGGTCGCTTGTCGGCACAAGTCGCGCACGAGATCCGCAATCCTCTGAGCGCCATCGGGCTCAACGCCGAGCTCTTGAGCGAGGACCTCGCCGCGCTGCCTGACGAGCCGCGCCGCAAGGAAGCGGCCACGATCTTGTCTTCCATAACCCGCGAGGTCGCGCGGCTTACTGAGATAACCGAGGGCTACCTTAACCTCGCCCGCATGCCGAGCCCGAGCCTCGTCCCGACAGACCTCCACAAGCTCATCATCGATCTTTCGGGTTTCTTGCAGGAAGAGCTACGCGCCCAAAAAACCAACCTTGAGCTTACGCTCGGGAGCCCAAACGCCGTCGCCCGCATCGACGCCGGACAGCTCCGCCAGGCCCTGCTCAACATCTTGCGCAACAGCCGCGAAGCGATGCCCGATGGCGGCACCATACACATCACGACGCGCGACGATGCGGACGCGCTCGCCATCGTCGTGACCGACGACGGCCCGGGCTTCAGTTCCGAGGCCCTACGTCGTGTCTTCGAGCCCTTCTTCTCGACCAAGGCCGCGGGCTCCGGCCTCGGGCTATCCTTGTCGCGACAAGTAGTCCGCGAGCATGGCGGCGATATCGATGTCGCCAACAGGAACGAGGGCGGCGCGAGGGTGACCCTCACGATCCCCGTGATGCCAAAGAAACATAACGCCAAAAACGCTCATTACACCAAAGACGCCACATAAAATCCGGGATGGCGCGGAATGAGCAAGGATCTGGTGATCATCATGAACATGCGTTCACTGGCCATCCCTCGGCCACTTTACCCCAATAATCGAAGAAAAAATCTCCGTAAAATCCATAAACATTCGTATTTGTTGAGCTTTTAGCAAAGAACAAATCCACGAGAAATCGCCCACGGGAACTCAACTGACGCTTCCCGAAGTCACCCGTATCAGATATAAGCAACTACTCACGCCGTGGTTATGGTCGAGGGGCGGTGTGATGATCGAGTTTTTTCTTCGCGAGTGCCAACCGCCAAAGGGGGCTCGATCATCGCACCACCCCTCAATCATAGCCGCTATCTCCCTCGGTTCGAGGAAGCGTTGATACTCGCGAAGTAAATCAGCCCTAAGTCGAAGCGCTCGCCGCGGCCTTCGTCTTGACGCGACGGTCGTAGTGCTCACGCAGGAGCACATACGTAGGCGACGCGAGCGCGATCGATGAATACGTGCCGACGATCGTCCCTACCAACAGGCACATCGAAAAATCGAGCAGAGACCTGCCGCCCCACACGATGAGCGCGATGACCACGAACATGGTGCAGACGCTGGTGAGGATGGTGCGCGACAAGGTCTCGCTGATCGACGAGCTCACGAGGTGGCGAAGCTCGCGACCGCGCAGGCGCGCGAGGTTCTCACGGATACGGTCGTAGACCACCACCGTGTCGTTCAACGAATAACCGATGAGCGTCAACATGCCGGCGACCCCGGCCAGGGAGAAGTGGATCTGAAAGACCGAGAAGACGCCGAGGACGACGATGATATCGTGCAGCGTCGCCACGATGGCCCCGGGGGCGAAGTAGAAGTCGAAGCGCACGGCGATGTAGAGCATCAAGAAGCCGAGGGCCATGAGCACCGCCATGATGCCTTGGTTGCGAAGCTGGGCGCCGACCTGTGGGCCAACGAACTCCACGCTGATATTCGAGGGCGAGACCCCCATCTTCTCGCCGAGCGCTTCTTGCACGAGACCGCCCATCGAATAGAGCTCGATCGTGTAGGTCGGGTGATCACGCCGCTCGCCAACCGTGACCGCGCGTACTCGAAGCGTCCGCGCCGTCAAGACCTCGCGCACTTGCTCCTCGGTGATGGGGTCCTCGAAGCCGGCACGCATGGTCTCACCGCTCTCGGCCATGCTCCAGGTGTGCAGCTTGTCGAGGCCGCCCGCGAGCGCCGTAAAGTCGGCCTTCAGCGCTGTTTGCTGGGTTGTATCGAGCGTCCCCTGCTGGCCGATCATGATGAGGAACTCTTTACCGTCCTGATCGCCCAAGCGCTGCACAAGCGCGCCCTCGATGCCGAGCGGCGCAATGACCGCCTTTATCTCCTCCTCGGTCGCGGGCTTTTCGAGCTTGACCTGGATCTCATAGCCACCCGCGAAGTCGAGGCCGAAATTTAGGCCTCGCGTGGCGAGCGAAGCGATGCTGCCCACAGTCAACACGAGGGAGACCATCGCGAACAGGCGTGCCTTGCCCATGAAGTCAAAATAGACGCCGGGCTTGAAGAATTCGATCATGGCTTTTTGCCGGCTCCTTTTAGATGCTGAGGGTCTTCAGGCGCCACTTGGAGGTGACGAAGTCGAAGATCAATCGTGAGACCAAGATAGCGGTGTACATCGACCACACGAGGCCGATGATCAGCGTCACGGCGAACCCGCGCACCGGCCCCGAGCCGTACTGCATGAGCACCACCGCCGCGATCACCGTCGTCACGTTGGAGTCGAAGATCGCCGAGAAGGCCTTGCTGTAACCGGCCTCGATCGCCGCGCGCGGCGTCTTGCCGAGCCGCAGTTCCTCGCGGATGCGTTCGTCGATGAGCACGTTGGCGTCGACGGCCATCCCCAAGGTCAACGCGATGCCGGCCATACCCGGCAGCGTCAGCGTCGCCTCGAACAACGACATGGTCGCAAGCAAAAAGAAGAAGTTGAGCAGGATGCCGAAGTTCGCCACCATGCCGGCCCCGCGATAATAAAACGCCATGAACAAGAGCGTGGCGAGGATACCGACGATCATCGCCATCTGCCCCTTGCGCACGGTGTCTTCGCCCAAGGTCTTGCCTACCTGGCGCTTCTCGCGCACGTCTACCGGCGCCGGGAGCGCGCCGGCCTTGAGCACGGTGGTCAGATCCTTGGCTTCCTGGAAGCGCGAGCGCTGATCGCCATACCCGCCGCCGAGCGTGATCCGCGCGTTGCCGCCGCCGATGCGCTCCTGGATGACGGGAGCGCTGTTGACCTTGCCGTCGAGGACGATCGCCATCATGCGCTTGGCGTTATCCTCGGTGAGCTTCTCGAAGATCTTGGCGCCCTTCGGATCGAACGTCATGGTGACGTAGTAGTCGCCGGGGAGATCGTGGCTCTGCTCTACGTTGGCGTCGGTGAGGTAGTCGCCGGTGATCCCCGGGCGCGACGTCACGAGGAAGGTGCGCAACATGCGTGCGGCCTTGCCGCCCGGACCCTTGGCGACGGCGCCGTCATCGACCTCGCCCACGGCGATCTCGCGGTCGGCGGGGATCTTCGCGAGCAAGAGTTGCTCGAGCGCCTCTCGCTGCTCGCTCGGCAGCTCGAAGTACACCTCGCGCGTCACCTTGCCGGCGTGCCCCTCGAAGGTGTGCTCGCGCCTGACGACGCCCTCGGGGAGCTCGCTGTCGGCGATATCGTCGAACACGGCCGTGGCCTCGGCGTCCACGATCTTGAACTCGAGCTGCGCCGTGCGCCCGATGACGGAGATGGCCCGCTCGGGGTCGCGCAAACCAGGGAGCTGGATCAGGATATTGTCCGTCCCGCGTTTGGCGATCGTCGGCTCGGTGACCCCGAGCTTGTCGGCGCGGTTGCGGATGGTCTTGATGGCTTGCTCGACGGCCGAGTCGCGGATCTCTTGCGCGTAGTCGTCGATGAGCCCGAGGGTGAGCTTGTTGTCATCCCGCTCGACGACCTTCAGCACCGTGAAGTCCTTGCGCAAAAGCTTCTCGAGCCCATCGACCGCCTCGTCTTCCCCCATCGTGACGACGATCTCGGCGCTGTCACGCGGCCGATCGATCCGCGTGAAGGCGATCTTCTGCTTTTGCAGCTCGTCGCGCAGACCGTCGGAGAGACGGTCGGCCCGCTGCTGCACCGCTTTTTCGACCTCGACGCCCATGACGAGGTGCACACCACCTTGCAGATCGAGGCCGAGGTTGAACTTCTTGCAGTGCATGAAGCGCGGCATCGCCTTACAGAACTTGTCGCCGTCGTCACGCTGCTCGGCCGTCGCCCGATAGAAATAGAAGTACGACGGATAGAGCAGATAACCGGCCAAAACCAGCAGCGAGGCCGTCAGGAAGAACTTGAAGTACCAGGCACGATTCATGGCCGATCTTTCCCCTACTGCTTCGGTTTCGACGCCAAGACGAAGCGACCGGTCACGCGGTCACGCAGGACCCGCACCTTGACCTTGTCGGCGATCTCGAGCGTGAGCAGGCTATCCTCGACGCGGACGATCTTGCCCACGATCCCGCCCGTGGTGATGACCTCGTCATCGACCTTGAGCTTGCTCAACAGATCCGCGTGCTTCCGGCGCTGCTGGCTCGCAGGGCGTATCATGAGGAAGTAGATGACCGCGAACATGAGCAGCGGCCCGCCGATGGTGACAAGACCGTCGAACGGGCCGGGCTGCGGCGCCGCCCCCGGGGAGCCTGCCTGGGCGAGGAGCAAGGACTGCAATACATCAGCGATGATCATCGTAAGACGCCTCTCGATGCCGTGAGCAAATAACGCCGCGTAGCACGCGACAACACCGCGCGGGCTGTACCACACCCATAACCGGCGGTGCAACCTCGAGGGAGCGCGAACCACACCCGCCCGGCCACATTTTCGCGCACGTGAGGCCATCGTCGTATGCTCGCGCGCAGAAACCCCAAGGAGGTCTCTCGTGCCGCGCATCTTGGCGATATCGATCATGCTCTGTACGACCCCGGCCCATGCTCGCGACGTCACCTCGCAGACCGAGCGCCGCAAAAGCCTCATCGAGTACCTGACGAGCCGCGACGATCTCGAAGCAAAAGAACGACAGCGCTGGCTCACCGCCGTGCGCCGCGCTTTCGGGGGCAAGGCCTTAAACGACGGGAACGACGAGGGTGTGACCGGAGCCAAGTCGGTGATAGCGGCGGCCATCTTCCACGGCATCGACGCTACCTACGCTGCGCGGGCAGCCCTCGCCGCCTACCATGACATCGCCCGCTTCGTCCCCCCTCCTATCGCCGTGCAATACCAGGTGCTCGCCTTCTCTGGCCGCAAGCCCACGGCGAGCCCGCGCCAGATGGCCTTCGACTTCCCGCGCTACTTCAACGAGGACATCGCCCAAGAGCTCGTCCGCTTTTGGGACACCATGCTCGCGACCGACCGCATCCCGAAGCTCGACCGCCCCGCGGTGATCCGCGCCCTCAACGAGACGCGCAAGAAGATGCGGCCCATGCTGCGCGAACGACTCTGGCAGGCGGTCGTCACCGACGCGCGCCACAAGGTCACGCGGGTGAGCAAGACCGAGCAGGAGCTCTTTCGCCGCACGCTCGACGAGGAGCTCGCGCGCGACTTCGAGGGCGTCTTGGACTCCGAAGCGAGCTTGCGCGAGGCGCGTTCGCTCTATGAAAGATACGCGGCCGCGTGCGCCGAGCTCGGCGAAAAACCGAAAGAAAACCCATCGGCACAGGCAGAGACGAAGACCCGAGCTTCGGCGGCATCGAGCCCGACCGCGCTACCTCGAGCTCCCGAGGCCTGGCCCTCCCCGCTGACCGTGACGATCTCGCGCTGGCTCGGCACACCTTATCGCTACGGCGGCACGGACAGAAACGGCATCGACTGCTCGGCGTTCACGCGCGCGGTGATGCAAGAGAGCGTGCGCCTCGCGCTCCCTCGAAGCTCGGTCTTGCAGTACGGTGAAGGCGTCGCCGTGGCACAAAAAACGCTGCTCCCTGGCGATCTCGTCTTCTTCGACACCCTGGACCGCGGGCGCATCACGCACGTGACGATCTTCGTAGGCGACGGCCGGATCGCGCACGCGAGCTCATCGAAGGGGGTGAGCTACGCCGAGCTCGCCCTACCCTACTACCAGCGCGCCTACGTCGGCGCCCGGCGCGTGCTCGAGCAGTGATTCAAGTCTCGTCGCGCAAGAGATCGAGCTCGTCGACGTCGACCACCTGG
>CAYXQW010000001.1:4696-7698 GCA_964466695.1 uncultured Bdellovibrionales bacterium | reverse complement strand
GGCGCGTGCGGAAGACCCCGATCACGATCGCCAAGCCCACCGCCGCCTCGGCCGCCGCGAGGGCCATGACCAGAAAGGCGAGCGCCTGGCCACCCACGTCCCCGTACTGTCTGGCGTAGGCGACAAAGACGAGGTTTCCGGCGTTGAGCATGAGCTCTATGCTCATGATCAAGACGAGCGCGTTGCGTCGCGTGATGGCGCCCATGGCGCCGATGATCAAGAGCACGGCGGCGAGGACGATGAAGTGCGTGGGGCCGATGTCGGCAAAAGCGCTCATGAGAGCTTCCTTTGACCGAGCACCACCGCGCCCACCACCGCCACGAGCAGCAAGACAGATACCGCCTCGAAGGCGAAGAGATAGCGGGTGAGCAAGAGCTTGCCCACCCCGAGCACGGTCCCAAGCTCGGCGGGCGCGGCGGCGCTGTCGGCCCGCACGCTCATGATCACCGCGCGCCCTAGCGTGAAGACGATATACGCGGCCCCGGCGGCGCCCAACACCTTGGTGGTCGAGAGGTAGCCGGGGCGAGCAGCGGCGCCGCGGCGCAAGTTTAGCAGCATGATCACGAAGACGAACAGGACAACGATAGCGCCGGCGTAGACCAGAACCTGCATGGCTGCGACAAACGAGGCCTCGAGCAACACATAGTGCAGAGCGACCATGCACAAAGCGACGATGAGGAAGCCGGCCGAATACAAGGGGCTCTTGCTCAAGACGACCAAAAGCGCCGCGGCGACGAGCCCCGCGGCGGCGAGGTAGAAAAAAACGGTGATCATCATGAGGCGGCGTCCTCGAAGGTTGGGTCTTCGCAAGGCAGGAGCTCGGCCACGGGGAACGGACAGCCGCGCCCCTCGACGTGCGCCGAAAACTCGCCCGCGAATTTCTGGAGGTAGCTCGCAAGCGGCAGGGCCAGAGCCTCGGCCAAAGGGCAGATGGCGGTGCCGGTCATGTAGCCGGCGAGGGAGGCCAAGGTCTCGAGATCCTCGACCGTACCTTCGCCGGCCTCGACGCGGTGCAAAATCTTGGCCGTAAAGCTCGTGCCTTCGCGGCACGGCGTGCACTGGCCACACGACTCGTGCGCGTAGAAGCGCGCGAGGTTGGACAAGGTGCGCACCATGCAGGCGGTCTCGTCGAGCACGATGACCGCCGCGCTGCCGAGCATGGAGCCGGCCTTCTTCACCCCCTCGAAGTCGAGCGGCGCCTCGGTCTCGAGCGGCCAGTCGCACTCCGCCGTCCCCGTGGGCGCGAGCGCAGAGCAGGGCTTGGGTACGAGCACGGGCGTGGAGCTGCCTCCCGGGATCACGGCCTTGAGCGCCCGCCCCTTCCGCACGCCGCCCGCGAGCGCGATGAGCTCGTGCAGAGGGTAGCCGCACGGCACCTCGTAGACTCCCGGACGCGCGATGTGGCCCGAGATGCACACGAGCTTCGGGCCGCCGTTGTTGGGCGAGCCTTGCGCCAAGAACCACTCGCAGCCGCGCGCAAAGATGAGCGGCACGCACGCGAGCGTCTCCACATTATTGACGATGGTCGGGCCGCCGAAGGCGCCCACCACGGCGGGGAACGGCGGCTTTAAGCGCGGGCGGCCGATCTTGCCCTCGAGGGACTCGAGCAGCGCCGTCTCCTCGCCGCAGATATAGGCTCCGGCGCCACGATGCACGACGCAGTCGAGTCGATGACCCGAGCCCATCACCGAATCGCCGAGGATCTTCGCCTCATAGGCCTCGCGGACGGCGGCCTCGAGGCGCACGCGCGCGAGCGCAAACTCGCCACGGATGTAGATGTAGATCTTATGCGCGCCGATGGCGTACGCGGCGATGGCCGCGCCCTCGATGAGCGCGTGCGGGTCGCGCGCGAGCACATAGCGGTCTTTGAAGGTGCCGGGCTCGGACTCGTCGGCGTTCACCACCAAAAACCGCGGGGACGAAGAGTCCTTGGGCACGAAGCCCCACTTCACACCCGTCGCGAACCCGGCGCCGCCGCGGCCGCGCAGACAGGCGCGCTTCACCGTATCGATGACGGCCGCAGGATCGAGCGCGAGCGCGCGTCGCAAGCCCTCGTAGCCGCCGTCGGCCTCGTAAGTCGCGAGCGTATGGCCGTCCGTAACGAAGAACCGGCGCGAGAGCGCCGCCGTAAAGCCCGGCGCGACAAAGCTCGACGCGCCGCCCGTCATCGCAAGCCCCCGAGCACGGCCTCGAGCTTCGCGAGCGTGAGGTTCTCGCAGAGCCTGTCGTCTACCCAAAGACAAGGCCCCGTGCCGCAAGAGGCGAGGCACTCCTCGAGCAGAAACGTCACGCGGCCGTCGGCCGTGGTCTCGCCCGGGCTTATCCCTAGGAGCTCGGTCGCACGCTTTATGATCTCGTTGCCGCCACAAAGCTCGCAGGAGAGGCCGCGGCAGATCTTGACCACGTGGCGGCCGACCTCCTGCTCGTAGAACATCGTGTAGAAGCTCACCACCTCGCGCACGCGCACGACCGGGACGTCCAAGGCCTCCGCGACCTCGCGCTGCACGTCCTCGGGCAGGTGGCCTACTTGCCGTTGCGCTAAATGCAACGCCGGCAACAGCGCCGCCAAAGACGAGGGGTAGCGCGGCAAAAGGCTCGTAATCTCGGCGATGGTCTCGGGCGAAAGCACGCGCGCCATGTCTTCGGGGTGCTCCTTCGGGTAGCTCCGTATCTACGGGCGCCAAGCGCGCGAGTCAACCCGCGCCTCCTGTCGCGTGGCCGCGCGCCGTGATGTGTGGCAAAAACAAGAGATGAGTAAAAGCCAATTGCTCTACAGCGACCCGCAGCTAGAGATCAAACTCATCGAGCGCTGTTTCATCTCAGCCTGGCGCGTCCCTCCTACGGTCTCCGCCATCTCCATAATGGAGGACCATATTCGCCGATCAGGGGCGAAACACCCGAAGGGCATAGGGACTATCAACATCGTCACGGGAGACACCACAAAGAAGAGCGGCATGTCCGACGAAGCCAAAGCCCGCATACAAGCCATGGGCAAAGACACG
>CAYXQW010000001.1:638-4686 GCA_964466695.1 uncultured Bdellovibrionales bacterium | reverse complement strand
CATCAACTCTTATCTCGCGACCATGAGCCGTATCAGGAGAGACATCACGAGCACCAAGATTTTTCGCGGCGCCGATGACGCGGCCACGTGGATGGCCGCCAAGCTCGACATGGACGCTCAGCTTTTGAAAACGGAGATAGAGCAAATCATCGAGCGTGTTTTCCCGGCGGCATAGCCGCGCGGCGCAGCAAGAGGATCGTCGTCCGCAGCAGAGCCAGATCAACCAGATTTCGTATTAAGCCGCCGCTGCTCGCGACGTAAGCTCGAGCTCGGCGATGAGCGGCAGGTGATCCGAGAGAGAGTCCCACGGGTCGCCATCAAGACAGCGCGCGCTCGCAGCCTCGAGGTTGCGCACATAGACATGGTCCAAGGTGAACAGCGGGCGCCGCGCGTGCCAGGTGCGCACCTCCCGGCGCGGCAATGATGCGAAGGCGTCACGAAAGCCATACTCGCGCGTGAGGATGGCGTCGAGGCGGTTGTTCCAGTCGTTGAAGTCGCCGGCGAGCACCACGGGATCGTGCGCCTCCGCGTGCTCGGCCACGATGGCACCGAGCCTGTGCGCCTGCGACGTACGCTCGGCTTGATGCAACCCGAGGTGGGCGTTCAATACGTGCAGCGTCCTGCCCCCCACCTGCATGCGTAGATAGAGCGCCCCGCGGCGTTCGATGGGGTTCGTGGAGATGTCGTAGTTTTGCGCCGCCACCACCTCGAAGCTCGTAAAGGTGGCGTTGCCGTGATGTCCGCCGCGCCGCTGCTTGTTCGGCCGGTAGTAACTGGGCATCTGCAAGATACGTCCGAGCTCGTCGCTCTGCGACATGGAGCTCGCGTAGCTGTGAGATACCTCCTGACACGCGACCACGTCCGGGTGATGGCAACGGATAGCCTCACCGAGCTCGGCGGCGCGGTTCTTCGCCCTCCCCGAAGCCCCTTTACCTTTGCGAATGTTGTAAGTGACGATGCGAATGTGTTGCGACAACGAAGACACCTCTTAAACCCGCTCCACCCGTGACGGGTAATTTTAGCCGAGCTGCGCGTATTAGCAAGCAAGAACGAAGAGGAGCCTCGAGCTAGCCATGACGCACCTCCGTCGTGTAAAACCAGGCATGGCCAACAACCTCGAGAGCTACCAGAGATTCACCGCGCTGCCGCCGAACATCGCCAAGTTCGGCTCCACGGTCGAGGAGCTCGCCCTTCAACAAGGCAAGCCAGATCCCAACCCCGTCCTCTCGCCCATGCCCGAGCAACGCGTCGCCGGAGCGCGGCTCTCCTTATCGCCTTCGGGCTCCGACAAGCTCCGTCTCGCGCTGCCCCAAGAGCCCGCGGTCAACCCCTACGAAGGGCCTCGCTCCAACCTCGGGCTCACGCGCAATGCCTTGCGCAAGCTCAGGGGCAAGGTCGTCAGCGGCCTGCTCGACGCCATCGATGAAGCCGCCATCGACGACGAGGTCAAGCACCTGATGGGCGACTCCATCCGCCGCGCCCTCATCGGCCTCGGCGACTACCTCGACGACAGCATTCGCCTGAGCGAGGGCGTCTATGCCCGCTGCATCGCCGCGAGCAAGGGCTAGCCGGAGCCCGACGAGAGCAACCAGACCATGGCCGAAGACCGTCATCTCGTAGGCGACCAGCTCCAAGCTCGACTGAAGAAGCTAGTCGAGCAGTGGGCCGAAGGTCGCGTCACCCTTAAGCAAATCGTCGGGCTCTCGGAAGAGGAGCTCTACGCTATCTCGAGCCAGGGCTACCTGCTCTTTTTGCAAGGCAAGACCGAAGCCTCGCGCATCATCTTCGAGGGCTTGGTGGCGATCGATCCGCGCAACGCCTACTACTACCGCGCGCTCGGGGCCATCTACTGGCGGCTCAAGGAGCCGCAAAAGGCCATCAAGCAATTCACCTACGCGATGCGGGTGGCCCCGAAGGAGATCTCGAGTTACATAAACCGCGCCGAGGTCTACGTCGCGCTAGGCCAGTTTCCGATCGCGCGCGATGATCTCGGGACGGCCCTCCGCACCGCCGGTCCCTTCGACGAGCCCCTCGTCGCCAAGGCCCGCGCCATGCTCCAGCTCATCCCGAGCGAACGCCGCGGTCAGAGCAAGTGACGGATCTCCGGTAGCAGCGACTTCGCGACGAAGGTCTTTAACGCGAAGTTCGACCCCTCGCCCACGCGCGTGACGAACAGATCCTCCTGATGACGAGCGAGCCCGAGCTCCTCGGTGCACGCGATGCCGCCGCAGATCTCCATGGCCAAGGGCAAGAGCTCGGAGGCGCGACGTGAGCTCTCGATCTTTATCTTCGCCGCCGACTCACGACGCATGGTGCCCGCGTCGTACTCATGCAAAAGGCCGACGAGCCAGGTGAGGCCCTGCTCGAGCGCGATGTCGAGCTCGACGAGGACATCCTGGACACGCTGGAAACGACCGAGCGGCAGGTCGCCGAACTGCTTGCGCTCCTGGACATAGAGCCGCGCCCGGTCGAGGGCGAAGGCGATCGACGCCAGGGCCAGCGCGGCCACAAAGAGCCTGCCACCGTTGAGCGTACCCACCATGACCTTGAAGCCCTCGTTGACGCCGCCGAGCACGGAGTCCTCGCCTACCTCGACGCCGTCGAAACAAAACGAGCCCGTAGAGGAGAGCCGCCAGGCGCACTTGCCTGTGATCTCCAGGTAAGAGACCGCCGGTTGTTGCAAGGGGACGATGAAGCAGGTGGAGCGATGGCCGGGGGCGCCTGTAGGGTTGGTGAGCGCATGCACGATAGCGTGGCTCGCCCATTTGGCATTCGTGCTCCAACACTTCTCGCCACGAATCAACCACCCGTTCTTCGTGCGTGTGGCTGTGACCTGCGGGTTGGCGGCGTCCGAGCCGCGGCCGGGCTCGCTGAGGCCGAAGACGAACATCCGCGAGCCCCGGGCGAGATCGGGCAAGTGCGCGCGTTTTTGCTCTTCGGTGCCAGCGAGCTGCAAGGGCTTGATGCCGAGGCTCGCCGCCGCCCCGGGCGTGATGGCAACGCTGTGGCTATGGTAGCCCAAGGCCAGACCAGCGAGCACCAGGTCGAGCTGCTGCCCGCCCGCGCCGCCGTAGCGCTCCTCCACCGTGAGGCCGAAGAGCCCGAGCTCGGCCATGGCCGCGAGCGCCTCGCGATCGATGAGCGTGCGCTCGCGCTCCCAGCCAAGGAGCTTCGGCGCGATCTGACGCTCGGCGAATTTACGGACGTTGCGATAAAACTCGAACCGCGCGGGCTCGACGAGCTGCTGGAGGTACTTGTCCATCTGATACGACATTACGAGGCGAGCCTTTCTACGCACGGCGCTCCTGCGCCGAAGCCGCTAAATGCGCAGCGGCTGGCCGTGCGTCAAGGCGCAGCAGGTCAAAGGAGCGTCGCGGTCAGCTCTCCTCGAACTCGGCGTCAACCACGTTGTTGCCACCGGCCGCCTTGCCGTCTTTGGGCTCGTCGGTACCCGAAGGGGGCGCGTCTTCGCCAGCTTGCGGCTTTGGGCTCGCCGCGCTCGCGGCCTGATACATCTTCTCGGCCATCTTGTGGCTCGCCTGCGTCAGGTCGTCCATGGTCGACTTGATGCGCGCGGCGTCGCCGCTCGCGATGGCCTCGCGTGCATCCTTGATCTTCTTCTCGATGTCCTCGCGCGTCGAGGCGTCGAGCTTGTCGGCGTAGTCTTTGACCGAGCGCTCGACCGAGTAGCACAACGAGTCGGCTCGGTTCTTGAGATCGATCTCCTCCTTGTGCTTCTTGTCCTCGGCCTCGTGCTCGCGCGCGTCGGCCACCATGCGGTCGATGTCCTTGTCGGAGATGCCGCTACCCGCCTCGATGCGGATGCGCTGCTCCTTACCCGTGGCCTTGTCCTTGGCCGAGACGTTGACGATGCCGTTGGCGTCGATGTCGAAGGTGACCTCGACCTGCGGCACGCCGCGCGGTGCCGGGGCGATCCCGGTGAGCTCGAAGGTGCCCAGCGGCTTGTTGTCCCTGGCCAGCTCGCGTTCGCCCTGGAAGACCTGGATGAGCACGCTCGGCTGGTTGTCGTCGGCGGTGGTGAAGACCT
>CAYXQW010000001.1:0-628 GCA_964466695.1 uncultured Bdellovibrionales bacterium | reverse complement strand
GATCTGAGGCACACCGCGCGGCGCCGGGGTTATGCCGTCGAGGTGGAACTTGCCGAGCGTGCGGTTGCCCGAAGCCATCTGCCGCTCGCCTTGCAAGACATGCACCTCGACTGAGGTCTGGCTATCGCTGGCCGTCGAGAACACCTCGCTCTTCTTCGTGGGGATCGTGGTGTTGCGGGAGATGAGCGTGGTCATCACGCCGCCGAGCGTCTCGAGGCCGAGCGACAACGGCGTCACGTCGAGGAGCAAGAGATCCTTGACCTCGCCCGTGAGCACGCCCGCCTGCACCGCGGCGCCGATGGCCACGACCTCGTCGGGGTTGACCGAGCGGTTCGGCTCTTTGCCGAAGAGCTTGCGCACGCTCTCGACGATGAGCGGCATGCGCGTCTGGCCGCCGACCATCACCACCTCGTCGATGTCCGAGGGCGACTTGCCGGCATCGGCGAGGGCCTTCTTGACGGGCTCGACCGAGCGCTCGATGAGATCGTGGACGAGCGACTCGAGCTTGGCCCGGGAGAGGCGCATATTTAGATGCTTCGGGCCCGAGGCGTCGGCCGTGAGGAACGGCAGATTGATGTCGGTCTCGGACATGGTGCTGAGCTCGATCTTGGCCTTCTCGGCCGCCTCC